>PWGO01000084.1 GCA_003554525.1 Syntrophomonadaceae bacterium
GAAGAGAAGGGAAGGGCCAAAACATTTAAAGCACTTCCATAATTTGCATAAGGGCGGGGCCCAGAAGGATAATGAAGATAGCGGGGAAGATAAAAAATACCAGGGGGAAAAGTATTTTAATGGGCGCTTTCATGGCTTCCTCTTCAATTTCTTGCCTGCGCTTTTGCCGGATCTGGTCTGACTGGGTGCGTAGAACCTGCCCCAGGCTTAAACCAAGCTGGTCTGCCTGGATTACCGCGGCTACAAAAGTAGTCAGGCAGGGAGCGTTTACTCTTTCCGTTAAGCTGCGCAGGGCGTCTTTACGCGGTTTTCCTACTTTTGCTTCCTGCAAAACGCGTTTAAATTCGGTGGATAAAGGACCTTTCTTTTTTTGCACAACTTTCTGCAGGGCCCCGTCCCAGCTGTAACCGGCTTCCACGCAGACGGTCAGCAGGTCGAGCACATCGGGCATGGATTGTTCAATTTCTTTCTCACGCTGCCGTATCTGGCTTTGCAGGTAAGCTTCCGGCAGGAACCAACCGCCTGCTGTGCCCCCGAGCAGTAAAACAAAAGCAAATACTTTAGTTCCCTGGCCCAGTAAAAGGGTAAAGACCAGGAAAAGGGTTATAAGTATAGCTATGAATTTCAAGGCCAGGAATTCTTCTGCTCCCAACCCCCCGGGATTACCGGCGCGGTTTAGCCTGGGTTGCAGGTTGGCGAGCATGGTCCCCGGGAGCATTTTTTTAACCAGGCCGGCTATCTTTCCCAGGAGAGGACGCAGCGCTCTTTCGGAAAATGATTTTTGTAGCTCTACTTCCCGTATATCAAAATTACCGTCTTTCAGATCGTTTGAGCCCAGGGTTTTCTGCAGGCGGTGGGTAACGTTTACTTTTTCAGGTGTGCGCAGGGCCACAACTGTCATTACCAGCAGGTATGCCGTGCATGCGGTCATAAAAGAAATTAAAAGCAGCATTATTAACCCTCCCTACCATTGTATATTGACAATCTTGCGGATAAACATTACTCCTACCACCTGGGAAGTCAGGCCCACGGCGGTTAAAAAATACCCCAGCGGGTGAGAAAAGAAATTACCCATGTATCCCGGGTTTAACAGGATTATTGCACCTGCAAGGAAAAAGGGCAGAAGGCCGATAATAATTCCTGAAATTCTTCCCTGGGCGGTAAGGGTTTTAATTTCCCGCTGTACCCGTATTCTGTCTCTTATGGTGTGGGCTATTTTATCCAGCACTTCTGCCAGGTTTCCTCCTACCTGCCGCTGAATTATCATGGCTGTTACTACCAGTTCAAGGTCTTCACTTTTAACCCGGTCGGACATGTTCTGCAGTGCGTGTTCAGTGGGGGTTCCCAGGTTTATTTCTTGCAAGGTGCGGGCAAATTCGGTTGACAGGGGCGGCGACATTTCCTGGCTCAAGCTTTTCATGGCTTGAAAAAGGCTGAATCCGGCCCGAAGAGAGTTGGCCATGGTAGAAAGAGCGCTGGAAAGCTGGTAGTTAAACTGGTTGATACGTACCCGTTTGGCCCGGTTTAAGTAGAGCATGGGAAGGAGATAAAAACCGGTCATGAAGCCGGCCAGCGCCAGTATCAGGTTGGTTACTAAAAGCAAGATAAAGGCAAGCAGTATGCTCACCACCAGCCGCAGGAGCAGGTATTCTTCAGGCCGCAGGGGTATACCGGCCTGGGATAGCTCGTTAAGCATTTTACGGCGCCATTTATTTTTGTCTTCTTTTCCTACCTGTTTTTCCTGGCGGTTTCGCCGGGGAAACACATTTAACAAGTTTTTTTTCAACTTGTTTCCTTCTTCTGCCTCAGCGTTTTTCAGACGTTGTGTTTCCTGGATTTCGGCTTCACTGAAAAACTGGTTTAGCCGTTGTTTAACTCTTTCACGTCGTTCCTGCTGGAAAGAAATCAGGCACAAGAGCAGGAAAAAAGTTGAAAGAAATGCCAGCAAAACGGCAAATTCCATAACTATCAGCCCCTTTCCGGCTTATTGCGTTGTTCCGTTTATTTTTGCAAATGACTTATTCCTGGGGAGCAAATACCCGAACGGGAATATCTACTCCCTGGGCTTCCAGGCGGCTCATGAAACGCGGGCGTATTCCCGTAGACTGGAAGCTTCCCCTGACGTTTCCGTCTTCATCGATCCCGCTTTGCTCAAACAGGAACAGATCCTGAAGAATGACTATTTCTCCTTCCATTCCTTGCACTTCAGTTATATGAGTGATTTTGCGGCTGCCGTCGCGCATGCGCATCTGGTGTACTATAATATCTACTGCCGAAGATATTTGTTCCCGGATAGCCCTGACGGGCAGGTCCATGCCAGCCATCAAAACCATGGTTTCCAGCCGGGATATCATATCCCTTGGCGAGTTTGCGTGACCGGTGGTAATGGATCCGTCGTGTCCGGTGTTCATGGCCTGAAGCATGTCCAGTGCTTCCCCGCTGCGTACCTCCCCCACTACGATCCGGTCGGGGCGCATACGCAGGGAGTTTCGGACCAGGTCGCGCAGTGTTATGGCGCCTTTTCCCTCTATATTGGGTGGACGGGACTCCAGCCGGATAACGTGCTCTTGTTGGAGCTGCAGTTCTGCGGCGTCCTCGATAGTGACAATGCGTTCTTTAGAAGGAATGAAAGAAGAAAGCACGTTAAGGGTGGTGGTTTTACCAGAACCGGTTCCCCCGGATACGATAATGTTCAACCGGCACTGCACTGCAGCTTCCAAAAATGCAGCCATTTCCAGGGTCAAAGAATTGTTGTCAATCAGGTCGTCAATGGTCAGGGGGTCGCGGGAAAACTTGCGAATGGTTATGGTGGGTCCGTCCAGCGCCAAAGGTTCAATTACGCAGTTTACACGGGAACCGTCGGGCAGCCGGGCGTCAACCATGGGACTGCTTTCGTCAATACGTCTTCCCAGCGGCGTTACAATCTTTTCAATTACGTGCTTTATATGGTTGTCGTCGCGGAACTTGACTCCGCTTAATTCCAGTTTACCGTTTTTTTCCACGTATACTTGCTCAGGGCCGTTAACCATGATTTCCGAAATTTCTTCATCATCCAGTAAAGGCTGAATAGGACCGAAACCCAGGGATTCGTTGATTATTTCGTTGATAAATTTATCTTTTTCTCCCAGGGAAAGCTGTACGTTTTCTTTTTCCAGTATTTCTTTTACCAGCCCGGGGATTTTTTCAGCCAGTTTTTCCCGGGCTTCTTCCCCGGTATCATCCTGCCCCAGCTGTTCAATTAGCTTTTGATGGATACGGCTTTTCAGTTCTATCTGCGGATCACGGCTTCGCTTTTCTTCCGGTTCTTTATCTTTTTGGATGTTGGGAAAAGGAACGGTAACTTCCCTGTTCTGCTCGGCAGATTTGTTTTCTTTTATCTCTTTTTCTTTGTTTTTTTCCATCTGTTCCAGCCTTTTTAAAAGCGACATACCCTGATCGACCTCCTTTCCAAATTATCCGGCTCTATTTTTTTGCCTGGATTTGTGAGCCGGGGACTTTTTTTCTTCTCCCGGGTTAATGATTTTTTCCACCAGACGCTGTATGCTGTGGGTTAGCTCGGTGCTTTGCTGTGCCATGGTAACAGGGTCTCCTTTATTAATGGAAACAGTAACATTCTTGTCCTCCCGGGGTATACGGTGAAATATTTTGGTGCCCAGGCTTGTTTCGATATCCTCCAGCTCTACACCGTAAGAAGGGCCATCCATGTTTAAAATTACCCGGCTCTTGTCCAGGTGGCCCAGGGCTTCCAGCACGTGCAGTGTGGTCCGGGTATTTTTAATAGTAGAAAGATCAGTAAGCATGGGAAGCAAAATCATATCAGCGTGGTCAAGCGCACAAAGGGTCATTTCCTGGAACGTGCTGGGAGTATCTATAATAACGTGGTCGAAGCGCTCCTGTAGCAGGGGTATGATCTTGGAAAGATGTTCCTCCGTAACCCTTTCAGAATCCTGTGGAGTAAGTGGGGCACTCAATACGTGTAAGCCGGAAAGGTGGCGCATAAGGTAATTGGACAGGGTGGATTCGTTGATGCCATCCGGCTCCTGGACCAAATCATCAATGGGTTTAATGTTAGAAAGGTTAAGCATAAGAGATATATCTCCAAATTGCAGGTCCAGGTCTACCAGGACAACTTCTTTTTCCTGTTTGGCCAGGGAGACGGCAAAATTTGAGGCCAAAACACTTTTGCCTACGCCACCTTTACCGGAAAATACAGTGATCAGATTTTGTTTTACCTGGCCGGCACCTTCGGTTTCGGTTACGGCTTCTTCCCCTGGTTTTTTCTGCCGTCTTTTTTCCAGGGAATAAACTTGCCTAAGAGTGCTGGCAATTTCTTCACTGGATACCGGCTTAACCATGTATTCCCGTGCCCCTGCAGCCATGGCTTTCTTCAGGTATTCGTGTTCGCCCTGGATAGAAATAATTACAATAGAAATTTCGGGGTGGGTCCTGGTAATATATTCTGTGGCGGTTATACCGTCCATAACGGGCATGTTAACGTCCATCAAAATTATGTCCGGGAGTAGTTCATCGACTTGCTGCACGGCTTCTTCACCGTTTGCCGCTTCTCCTACAACTTCCAGCCCTTCTTCAAAGTATAGAAGCCGCTTGATGTCCGTGCGAGTCCTGTCGATATCGTCAACTATCATTACTTTAATGTTCTCGTTTTGGCCGCTCACGTTTTCACCTCCCTCCTGCGAAATCCTGCATTTCCCACGCTTCTGTTGGCACGCTTTGTTCATCCACCGGGGAGCGGAGCATTAAACGAATACTTCCTCTTTCTTCAGCCAGGGTAAGCGGGGATGCGTCTTCGGGTACTACCTCCAGGGTTACGGTTTCGGCGGTTTCGTGGGTATTTTGCTCTGAACCGGAGTCGTATTCCTGGCCTACAGAAAGAACCCTTATATTTTCGGTGATTATTTTACTTATAGAAGTGCTGCCTCCGTGCTCTTCTGCTTCCGACTGAACTTCCAGGGTAGCAATAACGTCAACGCGGTCTCCGGGGAGTAGCAGGCCTCCTACTGCAACTACTTCGTTTACCTCTACGGCCAGGGCCCGTTTTCCTTCACTGATCTTGTAAGCAAAGCCGTCTTCTGCCTTTCCATCCTCGGCGATCTTGTTGGCTAAAACCTGTTCCCCGCTATGTATGGCTGCCGTGGTAATACCGTTGCTTATATCTTCTATTTCACGAGCTGCCTGGGGGTGAACATACCCCGAAGGAAACTCTTTTTCCTCAAGCATTGCCGGGGAAACCCTGGTTCTGGGAGAAATATCTTCCCTGGCTACGATCACGCTGTCGTATTCCGTAGCACCTTTTACTTCCTCTTCCAGTTCCGCCAGGTAGTGGTATACGCTAACGGCAGCAATAACGGCGCACATAAGAGCCAGGATCAGATAAAACATTTTTTTGTTTTTCAACGCCATCACCCCCTTGGCTAATCGATCAATTTAATTCCTTCCAGGCCGAAATTAGAAGCCTGTGAGCCTATCTCTCCACTGGTTATCATTTCTATAAAATAACCGCGGATTTGGCTTTCATTTCCCTGGCCTTTAACTTCTTTTACCCAAAAAGCTGCGAAACCTATTATTTTTATGGATTTAACCTGGTTTTGGCTTTCTTCTTCCGGTTCAAAAACGGGTATAAACAGGATGCGCGAACATCCTTTAATTTTCTCGGTGTAACAGCTGCTGACAGAATTATTTATCCGTTCATCGATTGCTCTTTTGGTTGGGTTGGACATGTTTCCAGTTTCCGTATTGACGATGTCGCCGGTTTCCAGCTTGCCTTCATAACCTTCCTCCAGGTTTTCCTCATACCTGCTGGATCCCCCGCCACCCAGGGCCAGGGTGCCGAAATTGCCTGAGCCCAGGCCGGTTCCGTAATCACTGTTGGCACCTACTTTCAATATGTATTCCTCGCCAAAGGAAAAATTGTGGTTTTTAATACCCAGGGGGGCGGCTCCTTTTATGGCATTCAAGCTACCCGTGGCTGCCGTGGAACTTTGTTCCATTTTCAAATCTTCCTCTTCTACCAGGAGCCTGCCGAATATATAAGATACTTCTTGTTCAACCTGTACGGTAACAGTGCCGTCAGCGGGTGAGGCTTTGGCTTTTACGTTTTCTGCATCAAACCCGTTTTTTTGAGCGTAAGTCAGGGCCATGTTTTCTGCGGAGGAGGCACTTTCCGCGAGCTCGTGGATCCCGGCCAGGGCGGCTGCATCGGCGGCATTACTCAGGCGGTAGTTAACCATGTAAAATCGGCCTACGTCCACCACCAGGGCAGTCATCCCGATTAAAACTACCAGCGCGGCACAAACCATCACTATTGCTGAACCCTGTTCATTGCGCCACAAGCTCTTTAACCCGGCCATTTAGATGCCTCCTTTCCCTTCTTATTCACCTTTCATTACCTTTTATTACTTTTCTTTGATCTACCTTTACAAGGCTTCTACAACTTGATTTTTCTTGAAACTTTGTTATTCCACCCGCATGACGGCGCTGGATTCCAGCGGAAAGGGGTTGGAGAGAGCTGTTCCCCAAAGGGGAAGGGTCATGGGCAGCTCGTAACTCACTTCAACCTCCATGGGGTCACCGGTAAAACGATTTTCCGAAGAGGGGTTTATCTCCAGGGAAAGATTGTCTTCGGATAAAGATGCAGCGCGCTGCCGGATGGCTTCTTCTATGTGGTCATCTTCCGCCCCTACGGCTCCCATCCTGGCACCTTCTCGCGCTGCATGGGTGATAGTCAGGTAAGCGTGGCTGATTCGCCCGAATTCCACTACTCCCCAAAGAAGCATGAGGAGCAGGGGAAGAACCAGTGCCATTTCCACCAGGGTTTGTCCCCTGCTCTCTTCAAGTATTCTCCTAAGGGTATTCATTTTGCATACCTCCCCGGAGAAAAAAGTCCCTCCCGGTCCGTGTTGAGGGACCGCTGCGTAAAATTTTATTCTCCACCGCTTAATGCATCCGTTACTTCGTCAAATATGGCTTCTACTTCGTCTCCCAACAGGGTCAACGCTCCAATGACAACTACGGCTATCAGGGCCAGGATCAACCCGTATTCTACCAGCCCCTGGCCTTCCTCGTTATTAAATACATCCTTAATCCACCGGCATGCCTTCAAATACATGAGGTTAAGCGTCATAATTTTTCACCTCCAAATAGTTTATTCATATCATAGCACAGCGGGAAAAAATAGTAATCGACCGTAGAGCTTATTTTAACTGGGACCCTGGTCCTAAATTAGATTAAGAAGTTCTTCTGGTTGAATAAGTAGCCTGCTGTGCTATTGAAAAAACCCGGTTATTTCTTGAAACATGGACTGTACTTCTTCGCCTAAAAAGGCAAGGGCACTGATTACCACCAGGGCAATAAAGGTTAATATTAACCCGTATTCTACCAGCCCCTGCCCTTGTTCGTGGTAGATAATATCTTTAATTCCCCGTTTTGTTTTGTGGTACATGCTTTTAAGATGCAATATCATCACCTCCAAACTGGTAGTATATAAATATTAGCATGAATAAAAATGAATGTAATCGACTGTAGAGCTTATTTTGGCCGGGACTAAAGTCCTAAAATAGTTTCACCTTTTAGGAGGTAAGAGGTGAGAGATCAGAGGTAAGAGGAGAGCAGGTAAGAGAAAAGGGGATATAGGGGGATAAAGGAAAGAAAAACCCTTATTAAATTACAGCTGAACCAGCTTGTGCTTGATGGCATATAGAACCGCCTGGGTGCGGTCGTTTACTTCCAGCTTGCGGAATATATTGGTAGTATGGTTTTTAACTGTCTTTTCGCTAATAAACAGTTTTTCAGCAATACTTTTATTGCTTTCTCCCTGTACAATTTCTTTTAAAATCTCCAGCTCCCTGTCGCTTAGTTTATTCCTGATATCTTGGGCCGAAGCATGGTCCTTCCATTCTTCCATCAGTTTGCCGCCTATCCTCTGATCAATAATGGTTTCTCCTGCAGCTACTTTTTTAATTACTTCCAGCAATTCGTCCGCGCTTATATCTTTTAACAGGTAACCGGAAACCCCGGTATTTAAAAGCTCAAGTATATACTCCCGGTCATCGTGAATGGTAAGTATTATAACTGCGATTTCGTGGGTTTTTTCTCTGATCTGCCTGGTGGCTTCTATACCGTTAGTACCGGGCATGTTTATATCCATGAGCACAATATCAGGTTTTGTTTTTAAAGCAAGTGATATTGCTTCTTCCCCGTTGGAAGCTTCTCCTACAATAGTAATGCTTTCATCCATGGTGATAATTTTTTGCAGGCCGTCTCTAACCAGGGTGTGGTCATCGGCAATGAGTAATTTAATACCCATAACACAACTCCTTTATTCGTTTTTTATCGGTATTTGCACGAAAATCTCCGTTCCCCTGCCCGGTTTTGAATCAAGCTTCATCTTGCCTTCCAGCAGTTCCACACGTTCCTGCATCCCCATCAGCCCGAAAGAATTATCGTCGTATTCCTCTTCAATTTCAAAGCCTTTCCCGTTGTCCCGCACAACAATATTTGCCACATTTTCCGTAATTTCAACTTTAACGTGGACGTGAGTGGCTTCTGCGTGTTTAACCACGTTGCTGAGTGCTTCCTGTATAACTCGGAAAATGGCGGTTTCCAGCCCTTTTAGCCTTTTACTTTGTGCCCCGGGGGTGCTGAATTCTACGGTTATCTGGTGCTTTTCCTGGAAGTCGGCCAGGTAGCGCTTTAGTGTGGCAATGATTCCCAGGTCATCCAGAACCATGGGCCGCAGGTCGAAAATAATCTGTCGTATTTCGTTAAGGCTTCCCCGTACCATTTCTTTTAGTTCATGCAGCTCTCCCTGAAGATCCTGTGGGTTATGCTCCAGAAGTTTCTCGCAGATTTCTGCCCGCAAAACCAGGTTGGCCAGGGATTGAGCCGGGCCGTCATGTATTTCCCGGGCCACCCTCTTTCGTTCTTCTTCCTGGGCCAGGATAATCCGCAGTCCAAGCTGCTGTTTCTGTTGAAGTTTTTCCACCTGGTTCCCTATGCCTTGCAGGTTGCCCAGCAGGTATTTAAGGGCCACGCTTACCTTGTTTACAAGTTGCTCCGCTTTTTCCAGGGTTTCATTTAAACGGCGCAGGGTAACCTCCATCTGATCGCGGCGTATACGCAGCTGTTTCTCCCGTTCACTTTTTTCACTCAACTCGTTTTGTAGTTTGTGGGCTTTTTCGTAAGCACTACGTATGTCTTCTTCTGTGTATTCTTGAAAATTGCGGCTTACATTCATCAAGTGTACGCGTGCCTGCTTTTCCTGTTCCTGTAGGCGGTCTACTTCATCTATGGTTTCCAGCAGTTCTTCCTTTAATCGCGCCAGTTCTTTTTGGATGCTATCCCTTTCTTCCCGGGCGTTTTCGGCAATATCCGTAATGTTGTTGCGTCCTTTTTCTACTTCTTCAATAGTTTGTTTGATAACCTTGTCCAGGGTTTTTAAATCCAAACAATCCACTCCTGTTTTCGTGTGTAGTGATTTTATTCCACTTTTAAGTCCCATCTTCCTTTTAAAAGGCAGGAAAAAATTATTGCAATGTTTTAAAAATAGATAAAGTATATACTAAATCCTTTAATTTCTCTCCGGAATCTATACCTTGATTGTATCTTAATTATACCCTTAAATCCGGAGCAGGTGGGGAATTTAATAATATGCCTCTACATATTGTTAGGGAATTAGGGGCCTGTAGTAAAACAGGTATTTATTAGACAAGTTTTTTTACACAGTAACCATATCGGCTGGCGATATAAATTGATATTACTGCCCGGGGTTCGGGTTAAGCAAAGAAATAAAAACTTTTTCACGTTGAGCCGGTAAAATAAAATTTATGTAGTATTATTCATACAAACAACAAATACTATAGCCGGGGTGATAATGGTATGAAACTGAAAAATAAAATTACAGTCATATTAATTATTTTTGCCATGATACTCGTTGCAGCCGGCTGTGAGACCCAAGAAGAAGAGGAGGAAAACGGTGGAGAAGGAAACGGGATAGATGAAGAAACACTGGAAAATCTCAATGAAACTGAAGACAGCGTGATGGAAATAATGAAATATGCCGATCTGGTACCGGTTTTAGAAGGAAAAGTATCACCAAAAAAAGGTGAAGGCGAGGAAGAGGAAGAGGAAGAGGAAGATGAAGAAGATGAAAAGGATGAAGGCAATGAAAACAACGGTGAAGAAGAAGAAAACTATGAAAATAACAGCTTTAAAGAAAATTTAACCTTCGAAGAGACTATCCTGGGAGAAACCATAAAAAGAGAAATGGAAGCAAAAGAAGATGAAGAAGACAACGATGAAAATGGGGAAGATTCACTTCCCGGGGATGCAGGCGAAGCGTGGCAGGAGATTAAAGATACGCTGGCTGAATTACGCAACCAGTGGGATGAATTAAAACCGGTTCTTAAGCGTGAAAATGTTCGCCCGGGCGAAATAGAGCTTTTTGGGGAAACCGTGGATGAATTAACCATTGCCACTACGCAGCAAGATTGTTTATCGGTTCTGGAGACTGCAAATCAGTTAACAGGATACCTGGCCGGGTTTAAGGCTCCGTTTGCCGACAATGCCACATCTGCTGCGTATGAGCTAAAATACTATACCAGGAGTGTTAACCTTGCTGCGGCAGAGGGCGATTTTGACCTGGCTGTGGAACACCTGAAAGAGATGGAAAAGCTGGGAGATGGGTTGGAAGATGACTTAGAGGAAAAAGACGAGGAAGAGATATATGAAGAATTTGAGGAATCCCTGGAAGAACTGGAAAGAGCGGTGGAAAAGAATAACCTGGACCTGGTAAAAATTGCGGCTGCGGAAGTTATGGAAAATGTAGTAGAGATGATTGAAGAAGTAGAACCGGATAACGAATAAAGGCGGAGGTCCGATTCTGAGCCGGCGTGTAACCAAAAAGATAAAACTTTGTAACACAAGTGTAATAATGGTATTGTACAATACTTACTGTACAATACCTGGCGGTCAAAGTAACTTGGAGAAATTAATAGGGGCTGTTTCTGTTTTTGGGGAACAGCCCCTGTTTACCATGTTCTATTATATGAAATTAAAAGTATAATAATTGTAACTATTAGTATACTTTAGTACGCTAAGGGAAGGGATGAATAAAAATTGCTTTATTTAGATCAGGGTTCTATTAAGCTGGAGGAGAAACAAGTTGTATTCGGCTTACCCCGGGAAGTATCTTTTAAAGGGGTCGAAGATTACGTAGATAGAGCTTTACAGAACATTAATTTAAAAGTGGTTTACAGGCCCGCCTATATTGAAGGAAGGGAAAAAAGCAGGGTAAATATTGACGGCATCTGGTTTTCCAGTGGGGTTTTGAGTTTAAACCTGGAAGAAGTAGAAAGAGTGTTTCCTTATATTATTACTTGTGGACAAGGGTTTGACGAAATGAGCGCTTCTTTGGAGATGCTGGAGCGCTATTACCTGGATGTTATTGCTAATACCATGTTAAGGCTGGGTCAGGAGCGGCTCAGGGAGATTATCCGGGAAAAATATAAACTGGAGAAAACCTCCCGTATGAACCCGGGTTCTCTGCAAGACTGGCCCCTGGAACAGCAAAAGCAGTTGTTTAAGCTGCTGGGTGAAGAAGAAATTATGTGCAACCTCCAGGTAAGGTTAACGGACAGTTATCTGATGTTACCTCAAAAATCAGTGGCAGGTATTATTTACCCTACCGAATTTAGTTTTGAGAGCTGCCAGCTTTGCAACAGGGAAAACTGCCCCCAGAGGAGAGCTCCTTTTGACGAAAACAAGTGGAAGCAGTACTATTCTTACTGTTAATGTGGTAAAAGGATGATGATATATGGTTAATAAAAAGGCACCGCCATCTATTGATAAATGGCTCAAAGAAGCCAAATCTGATTCTGTTGCTGCAAAAGTTGGCATGTTCTTGGTTCATAATGGTGTTGTACGCCAAACCCCTAAAACTAAGGTTCGTGAGGGGATTAATGAAGGTTCGTTGGTGAAGGGAATGGAATTTTCATATGACGCAGGGAAAGTGGATGAAGCAATCACGGAAACCTATAAGATGGAGGGCATATTTTATGTTAAGGTGTGGCTTAATGAAGGCAAGCTCGAGGTTGGGGATGACATTATGTATCTTTTAATAGGTGGAGATATTAGATCTCATGTTGTAGATGCACTTCAATTTCTGGTTGGAAAAATTAAAAATGAATGTGTTACGGAAAAAGAATTAAGAGCCTGACTTTGAAGATAACTTGACGGTAGCTCTAAAATTAGTTATGATAAGGGCACCGGGCATACCATATGCGCCTGTAGCTCAGGGGGAGAGCGCCTGCTTGACGCGCAGGAGGCCGGAGGTTCGAAACCTCCCGGGCGCACCAGAAATAAAGATTTATATGGCGGGGATATACAATTCCCGCCATATTTAAATGTGGGGGCTTTTCCTCTCACCTGTAACATCTTACTACCTGAGTAGTTGCTTTCGAGCTTTATTATCCACTAACCTGCCTTGCCTCCTTGATGAAAAGTGGCGACTGCTATAAAATTAAATCAGGTAGCTTCAAATATCTATTTAAATATTTGCCGGAGGGGGGAGAAAGTTGCCCGCCAACCTTAGTCCTCAGTATTACGAGGCGGAAGAGGCGTACCGTCGTGCCAAAACGCCTGAAGATAAAATGGCGGCTTTGCAAGAGATGCTGTCTGCTATACCCAAGCACAAAGGAACTGAAAAGCTCCAGGCGGATATAAAGAAAAAAATATCCCAGTTGAAAGAAGAAAGCAGTAAAAAGAAAAAGCCCGGGAAAAGCACTTACAACCCTTTCAGCGTGGAAAAGCAGGGAGCAGGCCAGGTTGTGCTTGCAGGATACCCCAACAGCGGCAAATCCTCCCTGGTTGCTTCGCTTACGCGGGCTAAGGCCAGGGTGACCGATTTCCCTTACGCCACTTCTGTTCCCCTGGCAGGTATGATGCCGTATAAAGACACGGCAGTTCAGCTGGTGGATACGCCGCCGGTTACCAGGGAGATGGTGCCCCCTGGTTTAATGGGCACAATTAAAGAAGCCGATGCTGTTTTGCTGGTGATAGATGCTGCTTCGGATGATTGCCTGGAACAGTTGGAAGGTCTCTTGGAGCTGCTCCAGGAGAAAGACGTTATTGACCTATCCGAAGAAGGGGAAATAGTGGCTCCCAAGCCTTTTTTAACGGTAGGGATGAAGGCTGATCAGCCCGATACGGAAATTAACCTGGAATTATTAAAGGAATATAATCCAAGTATAGATATCCGGGGCATTTCGGTGGAAGGCAATGGCCTGGAAGAATTAAGAGAAAACCTGTTTAAAATACTGGAGGTAATCCGGGTATACGGTAAAGCACAGGGAAGGCCTGCGGATACAGACAGGCCTTTTATATTAAGAAAAGGAAGCACCGTAACTGATTTTGCAGCCAGCATTCACAAAGATTTTCCCCGCCGGATGAAAAGCGCCTTGGTTTGGGGTTCGGCGCGTTTTGAAGGCCAGGCAGTGGCCCGGGATTATGTGCTGCAAGACCAGGATATTGTAGAGTTGCATGTGGATTGATCAGATGTCACTGGTAAAGTTCATCTGACTTGATAAATATATCATATAGAAATTAAAAGCTGGAGGTCTGCAGATGAAAATTGTGGTGTTAGGCGGCGCCGGGGATATGGCACAGAGGGCGGTAAAAGACCTGGTGCGGCAGGAAGATGTAAGTAAACTTACTATTGCCGATATTAACCGGGAAAAGGCTGCTGCATTGGCCGGGGAGTTAAATAACTCTAAAGTGGAGGTCATACCTCTCGATGCAGAGAATCACGCGGATATGGTTGATAAAATTAAGGATTACGATGTGGCCTGCGGGGGAGTAGGCCCTTTTTATCGCTTTGAGAAAAAAGTGGTATCGGCCTGTATAGAAGCGGGAGTAGATTATGTCAGCATATGTGACGACCACGATGCGGTTAAATCCGTGTTGCCCCTGGATGATATGGCTAAAGAAAGAAAAGTAAGGGTTATAACCGGCATGGGGTGGACCCCGGGGTTGACCAACATGCTTGCCCGGGAAGGATACGAAGCTCTGCAGGAGGTAAAAGAAATAAACGTCTACTGGGGCGGAAGCGCAAACGATTCCCAGGGTTTTGCAGTTATACTTCACACCTTACACATCTTTGACGGAAGGGTGCCTGTTTTTTCCGAAGGAAGGGAAATAGAAGTGGAAGCAGGTAGCGAAGCTGAAACGGTAGATTTTGGCGGTTCGCTGGGCAGGATGCTTACATTTAACGTTGGCCACCCTGAACCTGTTACTATTCCGCGCTACCTGTCTCAACTTGAAACAGTCACCCTTAAAGGCGGCCTTAAAGAAAACTATCTTAACCGCTTAACCAGGTTTTTAGCCAAAATGCGTTTAATCAATACTCCCCGTAAAAAACATGTGCTGGGCAAAATAGTTGTTGCCTTCCTGCCCCTTTTGCACAGGCTGGATAAATCAGTTTCTTATTCGGGAACACGCGTGGAGGTAACCGGTTATAAAGATGACCGGAAAGTTAAACTGGTATTTCGCGCCGTGGACCACATGAATAATCTTACCGGCCTGCCTCTTTCTATTGGTGCCTTGATGCTGGGAAGAGGAGAAATTGACCGCAAGGGTGTATTTGCCCCGGAAGCCGATGGCGGCGTTGCTCCGGCTTTATTCAGAGAATATCTTGACGCACGGGGAGTGCAGGTAAACAGGGATGAAGAACCCCTGTAGTTTGAGAGTTAAAAAATTATAAAAGATATTTTTCCCCCTTTGTTTTTAACCACATATAATATTTAGGAAAGGAAAGATTCACAGCGTATCCCGGTGGAGCGAGGCAGGTGTGATTACTCCTACCGGTTGAAATGCCGCTGTGACTACTGTGCGCTGTAGAGGGGGAGCGAATGGAGATTGAATACATTAAGGCTTGTTTTCCATGAAGCCTGTCGGGGACTTATTGATGAATTAGAGGAAATGTATAGAAAAAATAATGACATGCTTAATTTAAACCTGGGAGCTTCAAGTAGTGGGGAAAAATTAATTTTGCAGCTTACCTGGGAAAAAAACCGGGAGCACGACGTTATTGTTGAGCTGGTTGATACTTTGTATAGATGTATTACCGGTCGGCTAAAGCTGGTATTTATAGAAGATATACTAAAGAAAAACGGGGGCATTCTTTCTTTAGAAGAAAGAGAAGAAATCATGAACCGGATTAAAAACGGAGCCGCGGAAGAACCGGAGGCCCCGGAGGTAAAAAAAGAACTTATTGATTACCTGCATGAAGGGAGGTCTTATCTGGACCTGGATGGGTTTGCCCGGTTTCGCCTGATAAATTACTTGCAAAATATAGAAAGAATGGTTTATTCGTATATTGGGGATTACCTGGAAGAAAGGAGAAGGTATACTTATCTGGGTATCTTGAGGATGCAGCTGGAGATGCGTTCTTCACGTGTAGAGGTTATTCATATGGATGTTGATTCGGCAGGGGATCTGTATCTTTCTGACGAGATTTCGGCAGGGACGCGGAGAATGACCCCTTTTCAATTTTGGAGGAAAAAAGAAAAAGAGTTTCAGGAAACCGTGGTTAATGTGCTGGTAAGCCTGGCACCCCGCAAACTGGTTTTGCACAGGAACATGATATATCTTCTACACCTTTCTTCTACCCTGGAGAGCGTTTTTAAGGAAAGAATAGTATTTTGCAAAGAGTGTAGCTGCTGCCGGGGGGATACTCCGGAGCTGCACCCCGAATATTAGCATAATAACCTGGCTCCGTTCTTTTACGGTTTATACCATTAATGTTATGGTTAAATGCCTGGCTTGACATACTAAAGGACAAGTTTTATTATGTACTGTATTCGTAGTAATTCCGTATAATGGGGGCGATCTGTTGGAATACGTAAAAGTTGCTGTTGAAGAAAACGGGGAACACGAATTTCCCAGTGGGGTTCCCCTGGTCGAAGTAGGGGAAAAAATATCACCCAAAGTTACCAGGAAAGCGGTAGCAGCGCAGGTGGACGGGGAGGTAGTAGATTTAAACACTCCCTTGTACCAATCTTGCAGGGTAGGATTTGTTCCTTTTGAAGAAGAAGATGGGGCAAAAGTTTACTGGCATACTACCAGCCATGTACTGGCCCAGGCGGTAAAAAGGCTTTATCCCGGAGCCAGGCTGGGGATAGGGCCTCCCATAAAAAACGGTTTTTACTACGACTTTCATTTTCCCGAGCCCATATCTTCCGACGATTTAGAGTTAATAGAGAAGGAAATGGAAAAAATCGTGCAAGAGGATCTTAATATAGAAAAGCTGGTCATGGATAAAGAAGAAGCCCTGGAACATTTCCGTAGCCAGGGTGAAGCATACAAGCAGGAACTGGTAGAAGAGATGCAGGAAGGGGAAAGCATTTCTTTTTACCGCCAGGGAGAGTTCATGGATTTATGCACCGGCCCCCACCTTCCTTCTACTGGCCTGGTTAAAGCTTTCAAACTTACCAGTCTGGCGGGTGCATACTGGCGGGGTAGCGAGAAAAACCCCATGCTGCAGCGTATATACGGGGTATCCTTCCCCTCCCCCAAGGAGTTAAAAAAGCATCTGCAACTCATGGAAGAAGCAAAAAAGAGGGATCACCGCAGGCTGGGTAAGGAGCTGGATCTTTTCAGCCTTCAAGAGGAAGGGCCCGGTTTCCCTTTTTTCCACCCTAACGGCATGGTAGTGTGGAACGAGCTGGAAGATTTCTGGCGCAGGGAGCATCGCAATGCCGGTTACCAGGAAATAAAGACTCCCCTGCTTTTAAACAGCAGCCTCTGGAGGCGCTCCGGGCACTGGGACCATTACCGGGAAAACATGTATTTTACCAGCATTGATGAGCAGGATTACGCGGTAAAGCCCATGAACTGCCCCGGGGCCATGCTGGTGTACCTTTCTAACATGTACAGCTACCGGGATTTTCCTATCCGTATTGCCGAGCTGGGGCAAGTGCATCGCCACGAGCTATCCGGAACCCTGCACGGTTTAATGCGTGTACGCAGCTTTATACAGGACGACGCCCACATTTTCATGCTTCCCGGGCAAGTGGAGGAAGAAACTGCCGGTATTATTGAGCTGATAGACAGGTTTTACCGTATTTTTGGCTTTTCATACGAAGTGGAACTCTCCACCCGGCCTGAAAAGTCAATGGGTTCACAAGAAATGTGGGACCGGGCTACTTCTATATTAAAAAATGTGCTGGAAGATAAAAATATTTCTTACCGCATAAATGAAGGTGACGGAGCGTTTTATGGTCCCAAAATAGATTTTCACCTGCAGGACTGTCTGGACCGTACCTGGCAGTGTGGAACCGTGCAGCTGGACTTCCAGATGCCCGAAAAATTTGACTTGACCTACGTTGGCCAGGACGGGGCCAAACACCGCCCGGTCATTATTCACCGTGTAGTTTATGGTGCCATGGAAAGGTTTATGGCGCTTTTAATAGAACATTTTGCCGGGGCTTTTCCACCCTGGCTGGCTCCGCTTCAGGCCGTGGTTCTACCCCTTACGGACCGGCAGCATTCTGCAGCGGGAGAAGTTGTAGAGCGGCTTAAGGTGCAGGAAGGTTTCCGCGTAGAAGGGGATTACCGTAACGAGAAGCTGGGCTATAAAATAAGGGAGGCACAACTCAAAAAGATACCGTATATGCTGGTTATTGGGGAGAAAGAAGAGGAAACTGGCCAGGTAGCTTTGCGCCAGAGGGGTAAGGGCGACCTGGGGCCGGTAGAGCTGGATTACTTTACAGGCAAGCTTCGCCGGGAGATAGAGGAGAAAATAATTATTTGACTTTCCCGGCTCTTTCTGTTAGTATAATTTTTGTTAAAGTAAATCAAGTTTTAAAGGCCTTAAATAAAGTAGAAGCCACTGCTTCTCACCTTGGGACGTTGGAGATGGGACGTTGGAGAACAGTTACCAGGGTAAATATGTTCTTGCGAGCTGGCAAGCAGGTGGCGTATTCTACCTGTTTTTTTTGGCCTTGTGCATGCCATTTAATGGAAGAAAGATAAACTTAGGAGGTGACAGGTGATTAGTAAAGATCACTGGGTTAACGAGAATATCAAGGCCAAAGAGGTGAGGTTAATAGACACGGACGGGACGCAGCTGGGAGTGTTAAAAAAAGATGAAGCGCTGGAAATAGCACAAAAGAAAAACCTTGACCTGGTAAATGTTGCTCCGACGGCCAAACCGCCGGTATGCCGGATAATGGATTATGGAAAGTATCAGTACGAGAAAAGCAAACGCGAGAAAGAAGCGCGTAAAAAACAAAAAACAGTATCGGTCAAAGAAGTTAAAGTCCGGCCTAATATCGAAGAACATGATTTCCAGGTAAAAATTAAAAACGGCAGAAAATTTTTAGAGCAGGGGGATAAGGTAAAAGTAACGGTTATGTTCCGGGGAAGGGAAGTTACACACCCGGAAAACGGTAAAGAGTTGTGTGACAAGCTGGCTGAAGAACTGGAAGATTGCGCAACGATAGAGAAAAAGCCCAAGCTGGAGGGTAAAAACATGATCATGATACTCTCCCCCAGGGCTACCTAGCCTTGCCTTGCAATTTTTCATTTAATTAATAATTAATATTTATTATTATTCCGGCCTGCTCCGGCGTTAGCCTGTTTGCTCAATTTTAAATTATAATATATTACGGAGGGTTTATTTATGCCTAAAATGAAAACGCACCGTGGAGCTAAAAAGCGTTTTTCCCGCACCGGTAGCGGAAAGATAAAAAGAAACAGGGCTTTTGGCAGCCACCTCCTGGAGAAAAAGGGTAAAAGGCGCAAGCGACGTCTTCGCCAGTCTACCACGGTGGATAAGGCTGACCAGAAACGTATAGGAAAACTTTTGCCTTACCAGTAAGTGAGTGTAGTTATTTATAATTAAAATAACCCGTAATGGTAAAACAAGCATGGAGGAGGGGTCATCATGCCCAGAGTAAAAAGAGGGAATGTGGCTCGCAAAAAGAGGAAAAAAGTCTTAAAAATGGCCAGGGGCTATTATGGCCTAAAGAGTAAAATATACCGTATTGCCAACCAGCAGGTAATGAAATCGCTGCAGTACGCTTATAGGGACCGCCGCCAGAGAAAAAGAGATTTCCGCAAGCTTTGGATAACCCGTATAAACGCGGCAGCAAGAGCTAACGGGTTAACTTACAGCCGCTTTTTAAAAGGTTTAAAAAATGCGGGAGTTGATATTAACCGCAAGATGCTGGCTGATATGGCTGTTAACGACAAAGAAAGCTTTAGCGAGCTGGCCAGGGTAGCCAGGGAGAATCAGTAAGTGAAAAAGTAATATCATAATATTACCTGTTAGAAGCTAAAAACAGCTAACTACTAAAAACAGCGTAACTACTCAAGCCAAGTAAAAGTAAGTTAAGAGGCATGCTGCGCCTGCGGGGACGGTTCGAGCGTCACCGAAGC
>PWGO01000110.1 GCA_003554525.1 Syntrophomonadaceae bacterium
CGCGAGCACGGAACATTTTATGCGCAAAGCAGCGAGCGTAGGTATAACACAAACCCGAGGCGCCCCTGGTGCTTATTAGAGGTTAGTGGTTTTATTCTTACCTCCGGTGTCAAGTGTGTATGGGAAGTTGGAGCCGGTGTCAAGTTACCTTGAACCTGGGTAGTTACTCGATGTTTAAATAAAATATACAGTAAACAGAGGTGGAGCAGCAGGTGAGATATTTAATTGACTTCAGGCAAGCAGGTAAATCAAAAAAAACCGGTGGTATGGTGCATAGAGCCGTAGCCATTTTTCTTGCACTGGCCGCCGCAGCCATTATTTGCAGCCCGGGTCCCGCCATGGGCCAGGAAAGACAGGAAGCGGTAGAGGAAATCCCCGGGGTCTCTTCCAGTGCCGCCGTATTAATGGACCGGGAAAGCAAGAGGGTTTTATACGGAAAAAACCAGGATTTAAGAAGGCCCATGGCCAGCATTACCAAGATCATGACGGCTGTACTGGCTTTAGAGAAGGGTGATCTGCAGAGCCAGGTAACCGTGAGCGAAAAAGCTGCTTCAACCGGTGGTTCATCGGTAAACCTGGAAAAAGGAGAGGAAAAAACCCTGGAAGAGCTCCTGTACGGCCTTATGCTTCGTTCCGGGAATGATGCTGCGGTTGCTATTGCGGAACACCTGGGAGGTTCAATTGAAGAGTTTGCTATGATGATGACGCGAAAAGCAAGGGATATAGGTGCCAAAAACACTTCCTTTAAAAATCCGCACGGCCTGCACCATGTGGATCATTATACTACCGCGCTGGATATGGCTTTGATAACTTCTTACGCCATGGAAAACAAGATATTTTACCGCATTAGCTCTTCCCCCTGGGCAGTAATATCCTGGCCGGACCGGGAATGGGACAGGATCTTGCGTAACCAGAACAGGCTTTTACACATGTACGAAGGAGCTGACGGGGTAAAAACCGGCTGGACCTCGCCTGCGGGAAGGTGTTTCGTGGGTTCGGCAACCCGGGATGAAAGACAGCTTATTGTAGTTGTTTTAAATGCTCCGGAAATGTACGAAGATGCACAGAGGCTTTTGGATTACGGTTTTCAATACTATTCCCGGGAAAAGTTGATTGAGAAAGGCCGGGTGTTAAAAAGTGTAAAACTGGAGCAGGCGGTTGATGATTACGGTAATGTAATAGCTGCCGAAAATTTTTATTACCCCCTAAAAGAGGAAGAGAAAGAAAAAGTGCGCTACCTCTTTCGCCTGAAGGAGCCCCAGGCTGCACCAATAAATGCCGGGGAAGTAATTGGAAAACTGGAAATGAGGTTGCACGGGGAAGCTATTGGAACAATTGATTTAACTGTAGCAGAAGACATTGAACGCTCTCCATTTTACTATTTTATTATCAAATTATGGGAAAGCTTCTTTTCTTAAAGCAGCAGCCCGGGGTTTATATTGCAAAATATTGCTTATGGAGGGAGCCTATGGTTAATTATCTCTGGGGAGGCATGATTCTTGTTTCTATTGTTGTTGCCGGAGCGCAGGGTAATATCGAAGTTATAACCAGCAGCATGTTTGATTCCGCTGAAAAAGCTGTTTCCGTGGCCATTTCTCTTTTAAGTATAATGGCTTTTTGGCTGGGCTTCATGAAAATCATAGAAAAATCGGGGCTGATAAATATTATCCAGGTTATTCTCAAGCCACTGGCTTTTTTTTTGTTTCCCCAGGTGCCCCGCAATCATCCTGCCATGAATGCTATACTTATGAATATGAGCGCGAACCTCCTGGGCATGGGAAACGCTGCAACTCCATTTGGTATTAAGGCCATGGAAGAGATGCAAAAACTTAATTCCCGCCCCGAAGAAGCTACCGATGAAATGTGCACTTTTTTGGCGGTTAATACCTCCAGCCTTACCCTGGTGCCTACGACAGTTATAGCTCTCCGGGCGGCTACCGGTTCCCTAAATCCCGCGGAAATTATAGGCACTACTATAGTTGCAACGTTTGTTTCCACTTTTATGGCGCTTTTATTTGACAGAATATTAAGAAAAAGAAACCGGCAGGAGGGATAATTATGTCAGCTTATATTCATGAAGTTCCTGCCTGGGTAATTCCTGTTTTTGTTGCGCTGGTTATAGTTTTTGCTTTGCTCCGGCGGGTCAACGTATTTGAAGCTTTTGTGGAGGGAGCAAAAGAAGGGGTGCCCATGGCAACCAGGCTGGTTCCTTACCTGGTAGCCATGATTGTAGCGGTAGGGCTTTTCCGCGATTCCGGGGCCATGGATTTGTTGTCACACCTGCTGTTACCTGTTTTGGATGCGCTGCAGGTGCCTGCGGAAATTTTGCCGCTGGCGGTTATGCGGCCTGTATCCGGGGGAAGCGCCCTGGCGGTAACTACGGAATTGCTGCACAGCTATGGACCGGATTCTTTTATAGGAAGGCTGGCTTCTACCATGCAGGGAAGCACTGATACCACCCTTTTTGTACTTACGGTATATTTTGGAGCCGTGGGTATACGCAAAAGCAGGCACGCTTTAAGTGTGGGCCTTATAGGAGATCTGAGCGGGATTGTTGCTGCCGTTTTTATCTGCAACCTGGTATTCGGGTAATCTGTTTGCGTACAGGGGCATAATAGTAGTAGAATGGTTTTACACGGCTTGATTTTGATTAGATTTTGATTAAAAGGGAGCATGGTAGTTGATGATGAAGCTGGCCAGGTTTATGTCCCTGGCGGGAATTGCCTCAAGGCGCAAGTCGGAAGACCTGATTCGCCAGGGCCTGGTACAGGTTAACGGCGGTGTTGTGGACAGGCCGGAAGAAAGAGTATCGCCCGGTGATGAAGTAGTATATAACGGCAGGCCGGTGGCTTTGCCCGTTAACTATGTGTACCTCCTGCTGAACAAGCCCCCCGGGGTTTTAACTACCCTCCGCGATCCCCGGGGCAGGTCTACCGTGGCGGATTATATCAGGGAAATAAAAACCAGGGTGTACCCGGTAGGCCGGCTGGATAAGGATACCTCCGGGCTGCTTTTGCTTACCAACGACGGGGAGCTGGCCCACAGGTTGCAGCACCCGCGCTACCAGGTTAAAAAAACTTACCGGGTAACAGTTAAAGGCATTCCCGCACGGGAGGACATAGAAAGCCTGGAAAGCGGTGTAGAGCTGGAAGAAGGACGCACTGCTCCTGCTGAAGTAAAGGTGGTTAAAATAATTAAAAAACGCGGGGAAGCGGTCCTGGATCTAACCATCCACCAGGGGTGGAAAAGACAGGTAAGAAGGATGTGCCGCAAACTGGGATGGAAAGTGCTCCGGCTTAAGCGGACCCGCCTTTCATTTCTAGACCTGGAAGGCGTTCCCGAAGGAAGTTACCGCTACCTCTCGGGGGAAGAAGTAAACCGTCTAAAAAAGGCGGCAGGCGATGTGTAGAATATTGTCGTAAAATGTCGTCAAGAGTCGTAATTTTATAGAAGTTTGTACCAGAGTCTATTACAGGCAGGAGTTTTTATTTATTGAGCGAATTAATACAGTAAATGTGAGGTAAAATATTTGGAAACAGCCTAAAGGAGGGGTGTCGTTTTGCTTAAACCGGAAAAAAAGTTTGAAAAGGAACGCGAAAAAGGATACTCCCATGAATTTCCCCGGCAGGAATACTCCAATGATTTTTCCCAAAACGGTACCATTAGATTAAAAGTGCGTCTTGACTATAAAGGACATCCGCGGCCCAACCGTTTCTTTTTTGGAGGGAAAAAAACCGAAGAAGTGGCGGAAGAAGTAAGGGAACAGCGGGCTACCCTCTGGAAGAACGTACCGTTGCAGGGCGTCAGGATAGAAGAAGTACAGCCTTACGATATATACAAAGTTATAGAGGGAGAGGAAGAAGAGGAAGAAATTGCTTATGCTCCGCTGGAACTTGTTCTTTCCGCCAATTCGCTGGAGGACTGCATCTGTGTCCTGGCCCGTGAAGAATTTCGCACCCTGGAAATCCTGGAACCTTCCTCGCTGACATTTACCGCCCAGGAAATAGAGAAGCTATTTTATCGCTTTAGTGAGGCATTCAGAAGTTCAAAAAAATTGTAAATGTGGCTGTCAGGTAGAATAAAATTTCCCCTGGAGCGTAATAATTACTAGAAAGACGGCAGGGGAGGTTTCTACGGTGAATTTTAACAGGTGGCTGCGCAGGTTTTCTTCTTCGCTGGAAAAATTCCTGTTTTATGCCACTCTTGGTTTTTTGGGGCTGATGGTAGTAGTGCAGGCGGTTATGGTAAAAACCGATATTGGATACTATTTAAACAGTGTCCACAGGCTGGAAGGAGAGCCGTATGAATTGGATAAAGAGAAACACAGCAAGCAGGAGGATTTTTCCGGGGTTTTGAAGGACCTGGATTACAGCCGGTATACAGGAGAAGAAATTTACGAAGTGACTTTAAAAGTTATACCCGAGGTTGATAATTTAAAAGTAATAATAAACGAGCAAGAACGGAAAGTTATTGAAGGAAAAACGGTTACGGTAGAAGTTTCCGCGGGAGATCTTATTGAAATTTACGGGGAGGCAAACAAAGAAGTTCCGGTAACCGTGCGGGTTGCATCTTCACCCGGGCTGGTCTCCCCGGAGGAAGGTAAAGAGGTTCTGGCTTTTGGAGATTATGAAATGGTGGGCTGGGTAGTTCCACAAAATAATTGATGAAAGTGAGGCAATTGCGTAGTCAACCAATCCCCTATTTTCGGGAGGTGAAAAGGTAGAGCTAAAAACTTTTA
>PWGO01000020.1 GCA_003554525.1 Syntrophomonadaceae bacterium
ACGGTTCCATCGTCTTCCCTTCGGACCTCCGCTTCGCTCCGGTGACGCTCGAACCGTCCCCGCAGGCGCAGCATGCCTCTTAACTTACTTTTACTTGGCTTGAGTAGTTACTAATATTTTATAAGGGAGGGCTTTTCTATCTTGATTCGGGAAACGGAGGCGGCCCGCACTGCTTCGTTTTCCGCTTCTTTCAAGTCTCCCCCGCAGCTGCCGGAATACAAGCTCACCAGCGGCTCTTCTTTTTCTATTTTATCGCCGACTTTTGCGTGCAGCACCAGCCCCGCGTACGGGTCCACGGGGTCGCCTTTTTTAAAACGTCCTGCTCCCAACAAAGCCGCGCTTTTACCCAGGTGCAGGGCCTCCATGCTGCTAACAAAACCATCATGTTCCGCATAAATAGTGCTAACACAGTAAGCTTCGGGAACACCCCTTTCTACAAAAGAGATATTGCCGCCCTGGCGCACCACCATTTGCTTGAACTTGTTCCAGCCTTCTCCTTCATCCAACAGCTTTTCCAGACGGGAGTAACCTTTCTCCAGGGTGTCGGTTTTACCCAATAATTTTAGAAGATTCGCTCCCAGTACCAGGGAAAGTTCCCTTACATCTCCAGGACCTTCCCCCTGAAGTACTTCCCGTGCTTCTTCAATCTCCAGCGCATTTCCTACTTTGCGCCCCAGGGGCTGGTTCATATCGCTTATAACTGCAACTGCATTTTGTCCCATACCTTCTCCCAGTTCTACCATGGTCCGGGCCAGCTGTTCCGCTTCTTCTATGGTACGCATGAAAGCCCCACTGCCGGTCTTTACATCCAGAACCACGCCGTGTGCTCCCCCCGCAATTTTTTTACTCATAATAGACGCCGCTATCAGCGGAATGCTATCCACGGTACCGGTAACATCTCGCAAGGCGTATATTTTTCCGTCGGCAGGGGCCAGTTCACCGGTCTGCCCGATTATACCCAGCCCGATGTCCTTTACCTGGTCAGCAAACTCCCCTTTCGAAAAACCTGCGTTAAAGCCGGGCACACTTTCCAGTTTGTCTATTGTCCCCCCGGTGTGCCCCAGGCCCCGACCCGACATCTTGGGCATGTACACCCCTGCGGCCGCCAGAAGGGGAACTACTATCAGGCTGGTGTTATCGCCCACCCCGCCGCTGCTGTGCTTGTCCCCCACCGGGCCGGCAAGCTCCTTCCAATTCATGATCCTGCCTGAATATAGCAGCGCCGAGGTATACGCATTTAGCTCTTCTGTATTAAAACCGCGGATAAAAAAAGCCATTAAAAAAGCAGACATCTGGTAATCGGGAATTTCACCCCGGTGGTAACCGTCCACCATGTATTTAATTTCCCCGTGATCCAGCTTTTTGCCGTCTCTTTTTTTTTCAATGATAAATAAGGCGTGCATATAAACTAAACCTCCTTCTTTAACACCCGGGGTGACAAGGGAACCCATTGCCCCCAAAGTAGTGGGGGCTTCTAAGCTCTAATTTTAACAGCCCGGGCAGTGACAGCAAATATACTTTGTAGCTACTCAGTCCCTGGGGTAGCACCCAGGCGGGGGAGGAATTAAAGGTGGGGGGGGTCTTTTATCTCTAAGCTTTCCCCCCGTGAGTAATTACCCTATTTTTTTATCAGATCCCAAAAAGAGTCTCCATCCAGGGTTCCCCTTACCTGCAGGTACTCCATGGCGGTAGCTCCCAGGTCGGCCAGCGAAGTGCAGGTACCCAGCGATACACCTTTCTTTACCGGGTCCCCCCAGATCAACAGGGGAACAAATTCCCTGGTATGATCCGTCCCCGGCCAGGTAGGATCGCACCCATGATCAGCGGTAATAACTATCATGTCCAGGGGGTTTATATATTCGCTTAAAAGCAAAAGAAACCGGTCGAATTCTTCAAGAGCCCGGGCAAAGCCTTCCGCGTTATTACGGTGCCCGTAGAGTGTATCAAAATCCCCCAGGTTAGCCCATATAAGGCCTTCTTTTACCTTGTTCATGGCTTCTAAAATCCCCGAGGTTACCGCGCTGTTACCCCCTGCAGCGGGAATATGCCTGGTAACACCTTTTTCGTTGAATATATCTTTTACCTTCCCCACCACCGCTACCTCTTTGCCGGCCCGGGAAACCCAGTCCAGCAGCGTTGAGCAGGGGGGAGAAAGGGCAAAATCTTTTCGCCTTTCGGTCCTCTTGAACCGGCCCGGTTTTCCTTCAAAAGGACGGGCTATTACCCGGCTTACCGCGTGCTTTCCTTTTAGCAGCGAACGTGCTATCCTGCACCAGTCGTACAGGAGGCTCACCGGCACTATTTCTTCGTGCGCCGCCACCTGGAAAACGCTGTCTGCAGAAGTGTACACTATGGGAAACCCGGTTTTTAAATGCTTTTCACCCAGTTCCTGTATGATTTCTGTACCCGAAGCGGGCTGGTTTCCCAGGATATCCCTTCCTATGGATTCTTTAAAAGGTTCAATTACTTCCGGGGGAAAGCCTCCCGGGTACACGGGAAAAGGCTCCTGCAGGACCAGTCCCGCCAGCTCCCAGTGGCCGGTAGTAGTGTCCTTGCCGGGAGAAGACATACCCATGGTGCCAAAGCTGGCACGCGGAGAAGGGGAAGGTGGAACTCCCTGCACCACCGCTATGTTACCTAACCCCAGGGAGGTCAACTGTGGAAGTTTTAATCCCCCTGCTTTCTGGCTTACATTGGGTATAGTAGAGGCATTGGCATCTCCATAAAGTACAGCATCAGGCATGGCCCCTACACCAGCCCCGTCCAGTACCATAATTACTACCCTGCGTTTATTTTCTATTTCGTATCCAACAGGGTTTAACTTCAGCTGCTTTTCAGGCTCGAGGATGAGTTTTGTCATAGATTTCACGTATCTTTCGCCTGGTAATTTGGGTATATACCTGGGTGGTGGAAATATCGGAATGGCCCAACATTTCCTGCACGGAGCGCAGGTCCGCCCCGTTTTCCAGCAGGTGGGTAGCAAAAGAATGGCGCAGGGTATGGGGAGTAATTTCCCCGGCAATCCGGGCTTTGCGGGCGTATTTCTTTAAAATTTTCCAGAAACCCTGCCGGGTCAGCCTCTTGCCGTGCTGGTTAACAAAAAGCGCTTTTTCCGTTTCCTCCCTGGCCAGTTTGCCCCTGCACCTGTACAAATATTCCTGAACCCTGTCCACCGCCACGGAACCTATGGGAACTATCCTTTCCTTCTTTCCCTTGCCCCTGCAGCGCAAAAAACCCACTTCCGGGTTAAAATCCGTTACCTCCAGGGAAACCAGTTCCGATACTCTTATGCCGGAAGCATACAGGAGTTCCAGCATGGCTTTATCTCTTACCCCGATAATCCCGTTGCTGCTGGGTTGAGCCAGCAGCCGGTCTACTTCATCCGTGGAAAGCACCCGGGGCAATTTTTTTTCTATCCTGGGAGATTCAACTTGAAAGGTAGGGTTATCAGACAGGATATTATCTTCCATTAAAAACTGGTAAAACGAACGAAGCGAAGCCATGTTGCGAGAAACCGTGGAATCGGCATGCCCTTTGGAACGCATGTACTGCAGGTATTCCGCAATAACCTGGCGGTCCGCATTTTTGACCTCCCTGTTTTTTTCTTTTAAGAACTTCAAATAAGAACTGATATCCCTCTTGTAGCAGTCAAGGGTGTTCTGAGACAAACCTTTTTCCACGGTCAAATAATAAATAAAATCCTGCAGCAATTCCTCCATACACCCATACCCCTCAAATAATTAATAATAAATCGCCCTGTAAGTATTCCACAGACAAATGCCAGAATCCTTTTTCCAGACCAATTTGCGGTAAAATTTACAACAGTATATGTAGCGGTGCAGTTTTACGGCATTACTGGGATAATCAACCGGATAAACACGGTGGATATATAAGCCTCTACCAGGCATCCCGCTGCAACCACCAGAAACATCAACAAAACAAGCATACTGTAATAACCCAGGTGTTTTTTCAAATTAAACGCGTTCTTGTAAATATACCTCTCTTTAAAGTTTAAAAAAGAAAGGGAAAAACCGGTCACCGCGATAACCAGGAAAGCAGGAACTATAAGCAAGTTATGGGGCAGTATTGCCCCCAGGGAAAACAGGATACCGTAAAAGCTGGCATTTTCTACCAGAAAAGCCACAGCAAACCCCAGGGTAAAGCCCCGGAAAAATATAAATCCCGCCGCAACAGGAAAACCAAAGGCAAACATCCCGGAAAGCCATACCACCACAACCTGTACCAGGTTTTCCCGCAGGGATTCCTGAAACACAAAACCCTGACTTACCTGCTCATAATCCCCCCCGGTAAACTGCTCAAAAAAAAGGTGAAGCTCCTCAAATGTTTCCCCATCCTGGATAACAACCATTACTACTCCCGAAACCAATCCCAGCAGGAACAAACTGGAGACAAAAATATACATGCCCATATTTTCCCTGAGATATTCCCGGATTTCCGAGTAAATTTCTTCCAGCATGGTAATCCTCCCCCGGCTGCAGTCCCGGCTTCTGCTTTATAAATGCATGTCTACTAGAATATTATGTTCCTGCTGATTAATTTATGTAATATCCTTATGTTGAAGCAGCATTAAGATACCGATAATAGTTTTCGCAT
>PWGO01000178.1 GCA_003554525.1 Syntrophomonadaceae bacterium
GTTAAAGGAGCTGTCCAGGAATTTGAAGTAGTTTTGCAGGTTTTCCAGGGTTTCTGTGTCTATTTCCCCGGGGTAGTTTTGTATGTAGTAATGGTAGTAAGCTTCCATTCGCGAGGAAAGATCTGGAGGGTCCGGCAGCTCCGGGGAGGGGTCCCCGGAAGAGCCGCTTTCTCCCTTGAATACGCTTATTATCCATTCCAGCATGCTCTCCGATTTTTCCGATGTGTCCGGGGGGCTTGGCTCCGGGGGTTCTACTTCCGGGTAGTCGTCTTCCCCGGGTATTTTTATGGGCAGGGTCCTCCTTTTCATCTCCGGCTCTTCTTTGGTTTCTTCCGGTGTTACCCGCCTTATCTCGGTTTCTATATCACTGCCGCTTCCGGCACCGGCCACGCCAGCAACCAGAATCATTACTATGATCGCTAAAAGTAAGGGCAACACAAAAGGTTTGCCCGAACGGCAATTCATTGATACTACACCTCCCCGGGGAATGTATAAATTTACAGTATATTTTATTAATTTATGCTTGCTTTTTCTTTTATTAGGGTTATTATATCAGATACATGTCACACCTGAGTCACACTTTTGGGGTTTTATAAAAATTTTTTAAAAAAAATTTTATCTGCTTTCTTGCAAATTTAACCTGGTTGTATTTTTGAGGGATTTGAGTTAATATTTGTAACTTTATGCTTCTTATTTCTCATAAGGTGCTGATCGTTATACACACTTGACACCGGTAAGGCAAGTAGTGTTGTTCCGCTGGCGGGGGGAAAATTAAAGGTGGGGTCTTTTTGCTTTTCTCGTCTTTTACTTCTGACTTCCGACCTCTGACCTCTAACTTCCAAAAAGGTATCCCCCCATCTTAATCTTCCCCCACGGTGGGGGGAAGAAAAATGCCCGCGGCAGAGAAGTATAAAAATGAACCCGGAGGTAGTAGCTTTACCCCGGGGGTCAAGTGTTTTGTTCAGCCCTCCAGGGGGATGAAAATATCGAGCATCAATTTACAGCGGGGTAAACCACATTATCGCAGCCAGGGCCACAGAAAAAATAATAACCATGTAATCTTTAAACGCAAACCTTGTTTCCCGGATGCTGGTTCTACGGGCACCGACCCGGTAACAGCGGGCTTCCATGGCTACAGCAAGTTCCTCCGCGCGACGGAAAGCGCTAACAAACAGGGGTACTATCACCGGTATTAATGAACGGGCTTTCTGCAGAAAATTTCCTTCCCCGATCCTGGCTCCCCTGGCCATCTGGGCTTTTACTATACGGTCACTTTCTTCCATCAAAGTAGGTATAAACCGCAACGAAATCATGGCCACCATGGACATCTCTGAAACGGGTAAACGTAAATATTTTAATGGTGTTAGCAAGGATTCCATGGCCCCGGTTAACGCCAGGGGGGTGGTGGTCAGGGTAACCAGCATGGTAAAGAAGATGAGGATTATAAGTCGCAGGGCCACAGTGGTCCCCAGTTGCACCCCCTCAGATTCCACGGTAATTTCCGCCACAAACAATTGCTCACGTATTAGAACTTCTCCGCCGGTAGTAAAGAAAAAATGCAGCAGCAGGGTCAGCAAGATGAGGACAAAAATATGCCTTACTCCCCTCAAAATGTAACCTAAAGGCACTCCGGTAAAACTTAAATGCACCAATGCCAGTATCAATAAAAAAATCAAGCCCCAGTAACTTGATGCTGTAAATAACCCCAGTATTAATAAAATTAATGACAACAACTTGGCCCTGGCGTCCAGCCGATGCATTAATGTTTTGCCCGGCATATACTGCCCGAGGGTAATACTACGGCTCATGGGTGTCACCTTCCCGGGAATCCCACTTTAATATTTCCTGACACGCTTCTTCTTCGGTGATAACTCCTGGCTTCAAATTGAACCCTTTTTCTCGCAGCCTTTCCCACAGATCAACCGCGGGCGGTATTTCTATTCCCATATCTTTTATTTCCCGCGAACGGGCAAAAACTTCCGCGGGAGTACCCCGAAGAGCTATCTCTCCATGGTGCAGAATGAAAATACGGTCTGCATAAGGGACCAGTTCCAAAGGTCTGTGGGAAACCATAATCATGGTAATTTTCCTGGAGCGGTGCAAGCTGGTTACATGTTTTAAAAATTCTTCTCTCCCCCGGGGATCCAGCCCGGCAGTAGGCTCATCCAGTATAAGGATATCGGGGTACATGGAAATAACCCCCGCCAGGGCTACTCTCCTCATCAGTCCCCTGCTAAGTTCAAAAGGGGAACGGTCTTTTGTATTTTCATAGTCCAGCTCCATACTTTCCAGGGATTCCCTTACCCTTTTTTCTATCTCTCGGGGAGAAAGCCCCTGGTTTCCGGGGCCGAAAGCCACCTCCTGGTAGACGGTCTCCGCAAACAGTTGTTGCTCGGGGTGTTGAAATACCAGGCCAACCAAAGGGAAGCCATGCAAATAACCCTCCGTTGCTTTTTCACTTCTGACCCTTACCGTTCCTTCCGAAGGTCGGAGAAGCCCCCCCAGAATCTGCAGCAATGTAGATTTCCCCGAACCGGTAGAACCCATAATGCCTGCAAACTCGCCCTGTTCTATGGCAAGGCTAACTCCTCTCAAGGCTTCTACCTGGTAGGGCGTACCCGGCATATAAATGTACTTCAGGCCATCTGCTTCCAGGAGCATATGCTATCCACCAGCTGTTCCATGGTTATTATTGGAAAAGATAAAGGTATTCCCCCTTCGCGCAGGCGATTGGCCAGTGACGCAGCCGGTGGGAGGTCAAGACCCCGTTCTTTTAACCAGGTTCCCCTGCTTAGTACCTGCTGAGCGGGGGCATCTATTGCTATTTCCCCGTTGTATAAAACTATTACCCGGTCGGCCAGGGCCGCTTCTTCCAGAAAGTGAGTAACGTTGACCAGGGTTATATTATCTAAGCGATTTAATTTTAATGCTGTATCTATTACTTCAGCTTTACCCCTCCGGTCCAGGAGTGAGGTAGCTTCATCTAAAAGTAGGCAACGGGGCCTCATGGCTATTACCCCTGCTATTGCCACCCTCTGCTTTTGCCCGCCCGAAAGTAAATGGGGAGCATGATGCGCCCAGTGGTCCAGATCCATGGCTTGTAAAACTTCGTTTACCCTTTTCTTGATTTCCGGGGCAGGAAACGACAGGTTTTCCAGGCCAAAAGCCACATCTTCTTCCACGGTAGTAGCCACAATCTGGTTGTCCGGGTTCTGGAAAACCATCCCGCATTCTTGTCTGATCTCCCATGTGTTTTGGGGGTCCGAGGTATCTCTACCTCCTACCCGCACTTCTCCACCGGTGGGCTCCAAAAGGGCGTTGAAAAGCTTTAATAGCGTAGATTTTCCCGAACCGTTAGGCCCAATTATGGCTACATGCTCTCCCGAATAAATACTTAAATCAATGCCCTTCAGGGCACTTACCGGTCCCGAAGGGCTTTCATACTGATAAAACACATTGCAGGCGGTAATAAAAGGCTCCATGACAAAACTCCGCTCTATCAGATTTATTATACCACCAGCTCCAAAACCACCAGGGGAGCCCCGTCTCCCCTGCGGTATCCTACCCTGGTCATGCGGGTATAACCGCCTTCTTTTACCTCCATGCGGGGGCCAATCTTTTCAAAAAGCTTGGAAACCACATCTTCTTCCAGTATAAATGCCAGCGCCTGACGGCGGGAGTGAAGATCACCCTTTTTGGCCAGGGTGATCATCTTCTCCGCCAGGCGGCGTACCTCCCTGGCTTTAGATTCCGTGGTAGTTATCTTTTCTTCTTTTAAAAAGTTGGTAACCTGGCTGCGCAGCAGCGCACGCCTTGGACCCGATTTTCTTCCCAGTTTACGCTTTGGCATGGTATTGCCATCCTCCTCCCTTGCCTACGTATCTTTGTCCTTTTTCTTTAGTGACAGTCCCAGCTCGGCCATTTTATTTTCCACTTCTTCCAACGATTTTTTACCCAGGTTGCGGACCTTCATCATTTCATCTTCAGTTTTCTGGGTTAGCTCATAAACCGTATTTATACCGGCCCTTTTCAGACAGTTGTAGGAGCGCACCGAAAGGTCCATGTCCTCAATAGTCATTTCCAGGATCTTTTCTTTATCATCATCTTCTTTTTCGGAAAGCAGCTCCACATCGTCTGAACTGCCGTCAATATTTACAAACAGGTTGAAATGTTCGTTTAATATGCGGGCTCCTTTGCTTACTGCTTCATCGGGGTTTATGCTTCCATCTGTCCAGAGCTCCATGGTTAACTTGTCGTAATCAGTCACCTGGCCCACCCGGGTGTCCTCTACGTTATAATTTACCTTTCTTATAGGTGAAAAGATTGAATCCACCGGTATCAACCCGATGGGCTGCTGGTGGCTCTTGTTTCTTTCAGCCGGAACATAACCCCTTCCGTTCATGACCGTTATTTCCATCTGCAGCCTGCCTTTTTCTTCCAGGCTGGCTATGGAAAGGTCCGGGTTTAGTATCTCCACCTCAGACGGGGCTTCTATATGTGAAGCCATCACTTCTGCCGGTCCCTGAACATCCACGGTAAGAGTATGAACTTCCTGATCGTGGATTCTCATGCACAGGGATTTTAGCCGCAGAATTATTTCCGTTGCGTCTTCCAGCACACCATCCAGGCTGGAAAACTCGTGCAGCGCCCCTTCTATCTTTACATTGGTAACCGCTGCACCGGGCAGTGAAGAAAGCAAAACCCTCCTCAAGGCGTTGCCCAGGGTAATACCGTAACCCCTCTCTAAAGGTTCCACCTCAAATTTGCCGTAAGTGCGGTCTTCGTTTTTTTCTATCCACTCGATTTTCGGCTTTTCAATTTTGATCATACTAATTGACTATACCCCCTTCTTTTATTTAATGAGGGTTTTTACCGGGAATACATCTCTACGATAAGCTGCTCTGAAACCGGGGAATCTATTTCTTCCCTGGATGGTTTCCGGATTATTTTCCCGCTCATTTTTTCAAAATCAACCTCGAGCCAGTCCACTGTGCCTTGCTGCTGTCCTGTTTCGGCCAGCTCCTTGAAGACATCCTTACCGCGGGATTTTTCTCGAACCGATATTACCTCCCCCGGCCTGGTTAAATAAGAAGGAATGTCTACTTTTTTACCGTTTACAGCAAAGTGTCCGTGCTTGATTAGCTGCCGGGCCTGCTGCCTGGAAGCAGCCAACCCCATACGGTAAGTCACATTGTCCAACCGGCTTTCCAGTATCTGAAGCAGAATTTCCCCGGTAACTCCCTTTCTGCGGTCTGCTTCTTTAAAATAATTGTGAAACTGTCTTTCCAGAACTCCGTATATGCGACGGGCTTTTTGTTTTTCTCTCAGTTGAAGCCCGTATTCCGATACCTTGGACCTGCTCTGGCCGTGCTCTCCAGGTGGATAAGGATGCCTGACCATAGCACACTTGTCGGTATAACAACGTTCTCCTTTTAAAAACAGTTTGGCGCCTTCTCTTCTGCAGTGGCGGCAAACTGCGCCCCTGTACCTTGCCATGTAGGTATAAGCACCTCCTTTAATCTAAGATTTGGTTACACACGGCGCCTCTTGGGGGGTCGACAGCCGTTGTGCGGAATTGGAGTAACATCTTTAATTACGTTTATTTCCAACCCTGCAGCCTGCAAGGACCGTATAGCTGCTTCTCGCCCGGCACCGGGACCCTTGACGTAAACTTCTACATGCCTCATACCCTGCTCCATGGCTTCCTTGGCGGCGGTTTCTGCAGCTAACTGTGCTGCAAAAGGAGTTGATTTTCGAGAACCTTTAAAACCAACGTTCCCCGCACTGGACCAGCAAAGGCTGTTTCCCTGCATGTCGGTAATGGAAATAATGGTATTGTTAAACGTGGATCTTATATGGGCTATACCCTGTTCCACATTTCGGCGCACTTTGCGCTTTGTCCGCGCTGCCCTTTTCCGGGTCATCAATTACCCTCCTTTTGTAAATTACTTGTAACTGGTTCTAATAAATCGCCTGAACAGCTAAAAGGGATAATTTACTTTTTACGGCGCGCACCAACAGTCTTTTTGGGTCCCTTGCGAGTTCGGGCGTTGTTTTTGGTAGACTGACCCCGGACGGGTACCCCGCGGCGGTGCCTGATACCACGGTAGCTGTTAATTTCAATTAGCCGCTTTATATCCATGTTTATATTCCGTCTCAGTTCACCTTCTACGGTGTAATTTTTATCGATAAAGTCCCGAATCTTGTTAATTTCGTCTTCCGTAAGATCCCTTACACGAGTGTCCGGGCTTATATCGGTACCTTTTACTATTTCACTGGCCCTGGTTTTTCCTATTCCAAAAATATAGCTCAGGGCTGCTTCCACCCGTTTATCACGGGGCAGGTCCACACCTGCTATTCTGGCCACTCAAAACACCTCCCCTCCATTTTAATTGCCCTTATTAAATAACCTTGAATAGTTGAATAAAGGTAAATATTTGTTCTGGCAGTAAAATATTACCCCCGGTTATGGTTCCCTTTCCAGCACATTGTATGCCATTTTTTACATGTTAACCCTGTCTTTGCTTGTGCTTAGGAATGGAACATATAACTATTACCTTCCCTTTGCGACGGATAATTTTACACCTGTCGCAAATTCGTTTTACGGAAGGCCTTACCTTCATGATTTCGACCTCCTTACTTGTAGCGATAAGTGATCCGGCCGCGGCTTAAATCATAAGGTGATAGTTCTACCAGCACGCGGTCTCCAGGAAGTATACGAATAAAATTCATGCGGATCTTGCCGGATACATGGGCCAGAACCTTGTGGCCGTTTTTGAGCTCCACCTTGAACATGGCATTAGGAAGAGGCTCCAGCACCGTACCTTCCATTTCAACAACTTCTTTCTTTTTGGTCATACCGTTTTTCTAGACCTCCCTTTGCGCCACTTCTTTTTCCTGGACAAAACTCTTTATGCTGGCAGCAATTCTCTCGTTGTTTAGCTCCCCGGATACTATTTTCTCCTGGAAATTATTTATCCAGCGCCGGTACCTCTGCAGGTGAATAATATTCTTTTTCTTGGGGGTATCCAGGGTCCTGTTTTTACCGTTTACCAGCAATACATGCCTGTCATCCAGTATTCTCAATACCAGGTAATGTTTCCCTTTATCTCTGCCTGCCTTGGAACGAACCAGCTGACCGGGCTCTAAGGGTATTACTTCTTCCACTGTCTCCTCCCCTTTAAGTCATAAACAGGGTATCTGCTCTATTAGCGGTTGTTTATTCCCGCTTTATCTAAAAAAATCACAAACCTGACAGTTACAAAACAGTTAATATTTCCGGTCCGTTTTCTCCCGCCACCACGGTATGCTCAAAGTGGGCACATAGTTTCCTGTCCCTGGTAACCACGGTCCAGTTGTCTTCCAAAACTTCTACCTCCCAGGTGCCCTCGTTAACCATGGGTTCTATGGCAAAAGCCATCCCTTTTTTTATGCGGGGACCTCTTCCCGGCGGCCCAAAATTGGGAACCTGCGGCTCTTGGTGCATCTGCCGCCCTATCCCGTGACCCACATAATTCCGCACTACAGAGTAATTTTCCGCCTCTACGTAGGACTGCACCGCGTGGGATATATCGGAAAGGTAATTTCCCTCTTTTACTTTATCTAGCGCTTTCTGCAACGAATTGCGGGTTACTTCTATTAAACGCCTGGTGCTGGAAGAAACCCTGCCTACTTCAAAAGTGACGGCTGCGTCACCACAAAAGCCCCGGTAATAAACTCCAACATCAATACTTATAATATCCCCTTCATTTAATTTTCTTACCCCGGGGATACCATGCACCAGCTCCTCGTTGACAGAAGCGCATATACTGGCCGGAAAACCCTGGTATCCCAGAAAGGCAGGTTCTGCCCCTTCTCGCCTTATCAGCTTTTCCGCCTTTTTATCCAGCCTGCCAGTGGGCACACCGGGAGCAACTTCGCGCTCCATCTCCTGTAGCACCATGGCTACTATCTTACCCGCCTGCCTCATTAACTGTATCTCTTCTGCGCTTTTTATTTCAATCATGGTTTTTACCTCTACCTTATTTCATAAAGCCCCTGTAACTTCTCGTAAGCAGGTGTCCTTCTATCTGCTTCATGGTTTCCAGCGTAACCCCGACCACGATGATGAGCCCGGTACCGTGAAATACCATGGGCATCTCCATAGCGCGCTCCAGGAGCATGGGAAACACGGCTATAAACGCCAGGGCAAAAGCCCCAACCGTAGTTAAGCGGGTCAGCACACGGGAAAGATACTGCGCTGTTGGCCTCCCCGGCCTTAGCCCCGGTATAAAACCCCCGTACTTTTTAATGTTAGTGGCTATGGAGTTGGGGTCGAACTGTATGGCCGTATAGAAAAAGGTAAATAAAATAATCAGGATTACGTACAATAGTAAATACAGGGTGTTACCCGGTTCCAGGTAAGTCGCTATCCTGGCCGCATACGGGTGATCTATAAACATGGCAATTGTTGCCGGGAACATCATCAGCACCGATGCAAATATTACCGGAATAACGCCGGCCTGGTTGACTTTCATGGGAATATAAGTGGACTGTCCACCGTACATTTTGCGTCCCACTACCCGCTTGCTGTACTGTACCTTTATACGGCGCTGTCCCTGGTTTAAGCCGATTATGCCCAGTATCAGCAACAGCAGCAGTATGCCTGCAGCAATTACTACGTAAATGGGCAACCCTTCCCTTATTTCCGAAGCTACTTGGCCTATGCCGTAGGGAAAACCGGCGATTATACCCGCAAAAATTATCAGGGAAATGCCGTTCCCAATACCTTTTTCCGTTATAAGCTCTCCCATCCACATGAGAAAAGCCGTTCCCGCAGTTAAAGTTATCACCACTATCATAAACGTGGTAAAGCCGGGGTTAGGGATGATATCCGTCCCCCCTTGATTAAACATGAAGAAATACATACCTATAGCCTGGAAAAAAGCTATGACCACGGTTCCGTACCGGGTTAACTGGGCTATTTTCTTTTTCCCTTCCGGGCCTTCTTCACCCCATTCCTTGAGCTTGGGTATTACCACGGTTAAAAGGTTCATTATAATGGAGGCGTTAATATAAGGCATTATACCCAGCGCAAACAGGGCAAAATTGTTCAGGGCGCCCCCTCCCATGTAACCCATAAATGCAAATATGGTTTCTCCTTCCAGTATTGTATCCACAAGCTGCTCCGCATCAACCCCGGGAACGGGGACATGTGAACCAACCCGGAATATTACAAACATCGCCAGCGTAAACAGTATGCGGTTACGTAGTTCGTTTATACGCAGTGCTGTTCTTACTGTATCCAGCATTAGAGCACCTCCACCTTGCCTCCGGCATTCTCGATCTTCTCTGCAGCAGATTTACTAAAAAAATGAGCCTGAACTACCAGTTTCTTATCAAGTTGGCCTTTCCCAAGTACCTTAACCGGCTTTTTGCTATCTTTAACCAGGCCGGTTTCATTCAATGTTTCCGGGGTTACCACGGTATCTTCTGTAAAATGGTTCAGGGCCCCTATATTTATAACAGAATACTCTTTCCTGAATATATTGGTAAACCCTTTTTTGGGAACACGCTGGTTAAGCGGCAACTGTCCGCCTTCAAAGCCTATTCTTACGCCGCCTCCGGAACGCGCGTTTTGCCCTCTATGGCCCCTGCCGGACGTCTTGCCCTGCCCGGCAGAAATGCCGCGACCCTTGCGGGTTGGGGCAAACCTGGCCCTGCGGGGAACTCTTATTTCGTGCAGGCGCAAGGAAAACACCTCCTTATCCAGTTAATGCAGTTATTTATAAATTTGGCCGGCATCAGGTACTTTTAACCTGGATACCTCTGAGCCTGGACACTTCTTCTTCTCTTTTTAGATGGCGCAAACCTTCCAGCGTAGCGTTGATGATATTTAAAGGATTATCGGAGCCCAGTGACTTGGTAAGCACATCGCGGATTCCGGCCAGTTCCATCACAGCCCTTACGTGTCCGCCGGCTATAACTCCGGTACCTTCAGAAGCCGGTTTGAGCATTACCTCGCCCGCCCCGTATTTGCCAATTATAAAATGAGGGATGGTAGTTTCTACCATGGGTACGTGAACCATGTTTTTCTTGGCGTTTTCTACCCCCTTGCGTATCGCCTCGGGGACTTCGCCCGCCTTTCCCATGCCGGCTCCCACGTTACCCTCACGGTCGCCTACCACTACCAGCGCACTAAAGCTGAAGCGGCGGCCCCCTTTTACTACTTTGGCAACCCGGTTTATCTTAACCACCTTTTCTTCTAATTCCTGGGTTTGATTCGGCTCCATTACGGTTTGATTTCCCTCCTTTCTTGATTAAAAATTCAATCCTCCGTCCCGGGCACCATCGGCCAGCGCTCTTACCCGGCCATGGTACAAATAACCTCCCCGGTCAAATACAACCTGATCAATACCTTTTTCCTGCGCCCGCCTGGCTACCAGCTCCCCTACCCGGCGAGCCGCCTCTGAGTTGGAACCCCGCGGCAGCTCTTCTTTTAACTCCGGTTCCAGGGTAGAAGCAGCAACCAGGGTGTGCCCGCTGGTATCATCAATTATTTGGGCATATATATGGCTCAAGCTGCGATATACGTTTAGTCGCGGCTTTTCTTTGGTTCCGACAACTTTTTTGCGAACCCTGCCATGGCGCCGTTTCCTGCTTAAATCTCTTTCTTTAGTTTTTGCCATTGTCATACAAAAGCACCTCCCTAACCTGCTGCGCAGCTGCTATTTGCCTGCTTTGCCTACTTTTTTCCGCAGTTTTTCATCCATGTACTTGATCCCTTTTCCTTTATAGGGTTCCGGAGGATATAACCTCCTTATCCGGGCTGCAAAATCGCCCACCTGTTCTTTATCAATCCCGTTTATAACTATCCGGTTATTGCTGGGCAATTCAATATTAATGTTTTCTTCCGGCTCAATTATTACCGGATGAGATAAACCTATAGAAAGGCTTATTTTATCTCCCTGCTGGGTCGCGCGATATCCCACTCCCTGTATATCCAGGGTTCTGGTAAATCCTTCCGTAACCCCTTGGACCATGTTGGCTACTATACTCCTGGTTAAACCGTGCAGGGCGCGGTGTTTTTTGCTTTCTGTGGGCCTGGTTACCCGCAACTGGTTATCGTTTTGTTCAATAATTATTTCCCGCGGAACTTGCTTTTCCAGTTCACCTTTAGGACCTTTTACTTTAACGTAATCATCTTTTATGCTTACCTCCACCCCGTCGGGGACGGGAATGGGATTCTCTCCTATACGGGACATAGAGCTACCTCCTTACACTTTTCCTGCCTACCAGATATAACACACTACTTCACCGCCAACTCCTTCCTGGCGGGCGGCCTTGTCGGTTAAAATGCCCCGGGAAGTGGAAATTACCGCTATACCCAATCCTCCCAAGACTCGCGGCAGTTCATCCTTGCCCGCGTAGACCCGGAGACCCGGTTTGCTTATTCTTTTTAAACCGGAAAGCACCCTCTGGGAATCAGGGCCGTATTTCATCTGTAAACGCAGCATACCCTGCTTGTCATCACTAATATAATGGTAGTCCTTGATAAAACCTTCCACCTTCATTATTTCCGCAATGGCATTTTTGGCTTTGGAAGCAGGAACTTCCACTTCCTGGTGCTGATTCATGTTGGCATTGCGTATCCTGGTGAGCATATCTGCAATGGGATCGGTCATCATTCTTCTAAAAACCCTCCTTCCCCTCTTTCTACTACCAGCTGGCTTTCCTGACGCCGGGTATTTTTCCCTCGTTGGCCAGCTTCCTGAAACATATTCTACACAAACCAAACTTCCGCAGGTACGCCCTGGGCCTGCCGCAAATTTCACACCTGTTGTACTGCCTGACCCTGAATTTAGGCTTCTTCTTGGCCTTGGCCATTAATGACTTTTTAGCCATAATACCCTCCTTATCGTTGTACGTTTATGCAGCCTGGAAAGGCATTCCCAGATGCCGAAGCAATTCCCGCGCTTCTTCATCAGTTTCAGCCGTGGTAACGATGGTAATGTCCATACCCATTATCTTTTCCACCTGGCTGTATTCAATTTCCGGGAATATTAGCTGCTCTTTTACCCCCAGCGTAAAGTTCCCCCTGCCGTCAAACGAATGTGGCGAAATACCCTGGAAATCTCTAACCCGGGGCAGGGCTACGTTGAAAAGTTTATCTAGGAAATCATACATCTTCTGCCCCCTTAGAGTCAACTTGCAACCTATGGGGTTGCCTTCCCTTACTTTAAACCCGGCTACCGACTTTTTGGCCCTGGTTATTACCGGCCTCTGCCCAGTAATTTGTGCCAGATCGTTGGCTGCAGCTTCTAAAAGCCTGGGGTTATCTTTACCTTCACCAATGCCCATATTTATAACTACTTTTTCCAACCGGGGGACTTCGTACCGGTTCCGGTAATGGAAGTGTTCCATCATTTCCCTTACTACGTTGTTAAAATACTTTTCCTTCAACCTGGACACGGCATTGCTCCTCCTTCCTACTTGTCAACGGTTTTACCGCACTTTTTACATGTTCTAACTTTCCGCCCATCGGCAAGTTTATCCCTGGACACCCTGGTTGGCATATTACACTGCGGGCAGAGAAGCTGTACCCTGGAAACATAAATGGGCGCTTCCATTTCGCGTATTCCGCCCTGTTTTACTTTTTGGGTGGGCTTGGCATGTTTTTGAATTAAATTTATGTTTTCTACTTTCACTTTCCCTTCCGAAGGGTAAGCGGCAATTACCTTGCCTTTTTTCCCCTTGTCCTTACCCGCTCGAACTACAACCTGATCGCCTGTTTTTATTTTCAACCTGGGAACCGCCAAGTAGTAACACCTCCTCTTGTAACGCCTTATATTACTTCAGGGGCCAATGATACGATTCTCATGAAATCGCTTTCCCTCAGCTCCCTGGCCACCGGTCCAAATATGCGAGTGCCCCTGGGACTATTCACCTCATTTATTATTACTGCAGCATTATCATCAAATTTTATATACGAACCGTCTTTACGACGAAGCCCGGAGCGGGTACGTACTATTACCGCCCTGACTATTTCACCCTTCTTAACTACTCCTCCAGGAGTGTGCTCCTTGACCGTAGCCACTATTGTGTCGCCTATATTCCCCGCGCGCCGGTGGGACCCGCCGGTAACTCTTATACACATGATTTTCCTGGCTCCTGTATTGTCCGCTACTTTTAGATTGGTTTCACTCTGTATCACCGATGCCCCTCCTTTCTAAAACAACCCTGAAAAAGCTAAAACTTGGACTTTTCCGTTATCTCCACCAGGCGCCACCTTTTATGCCTGCTTAAAGGCCTGGCTTCTTCTATCTTTACCAGGTCTCCTTTTTGAGACTGGTTTTCGCCGTCGTGTACCTTGAACTTGGTAGTCCGGCGCATGGTTTTACCATACAGCGAATGACGGGTCATTCTTTCCACCGCCACTACCCGGGTTTTATCCATTTTATCGCTAACTACCCTGCCGGTGCGTATTTTTCTCTTACCTTTTTCCATCTAGTTTCCTCCCTCCTTATCCAAACTGCCCGCAACTAGCTGCCTGCATGCTGACGGCGCTCGTTGATAATAGTTTTTACCCTGGCGATACTACGCCTGACTTCTTTTATACGCATATGATTCTCCAACTGCCCCGTAGCCAACTGGAAACGGAGGTTAAAAAGTTCTTCCTTGAGCTCGTTTTCCTTTTCCCGGAGCTGCTTATCGGAGAGCTCTCTTACTTCTTGGATTTTCATCATTACGCCTCACCACCCATTTCGTACCTCTTAACAAATTTGGTTTTGTTGGGAAGTTTGTGAGCTGCCAGTCTTAAAGCGTTACGGGCAACATCTTCTCTAACCCCGGCTATTTCAAACATAACCCTGCCAGGTTTAACTACCGCTACCCAGTATTCGGGAGAGCCTTTTCCTTTACCCATTCTTGTTTCCGCAGGTTTTTCCGTTATGGGCTTGTCGGGGAAAATTCTTATCCATACTTTGCCTCCCCTTTTAATGTACCGGGTCATGGCTATACGAGCTGCTTCTATCTGCTGGCTGGTGACCCAGGAAGGCTCTACCGCTTGAAGACCGTATTCGCCAAAATGTATTTCCGTACCGCCCTTGGCTCTACCTTTCATTCTTCCTCTCTGTTGACGGCGGTACTTAATTTTTTTAGGCATCAACATTTTTTACCCCTCCCTGGCCTTCATTAACTTCTTCACCCGGGCTGCTACCTTTTTGGGGAAGAATTTCACCTTTGTAAATCCATACTTTAACCCCAAGCTGCCCGTACATGGTATTAGCTTCGCAAAATCCGTAATCTATATCGGCACGCAGCGTTTGCAGGGGCACGGTACCTTCCATATAGCTTTCGTTGCGGGCCATTTCTGCTCCGCCCAAACGGCCGCTGCAGATGATCTTGATTCCCTTGGCGCCAGCTCTTATGCTCCTGAACACCGCCTGCTTCATGGCCCGGCGAAAAGCAACCCTCCTGGCCAGCTGCAAGGCCACGTTTTCTGCTACCAGGTAAGCATCAAGTTCCGGAGTTTTAATTTCTACAATGTTTATATGCAGCTTTTTGTTTGATATTTTTTCCAAATTCTTGCGGAGTTCTTCAACACCCGCACCGCCTCTTCCAATTACCATCCCCGGTTTGGAAGTGTGAATGTTTAACTTTACATTATTGGCGGCCCTTTCTACTTCTACGCGAGAAACACCTGCACCGGGCAGCTTGTTTTCAATATGGTTCCTGATTTCCAGGTCTTCGTGCAGAAGCTGGTTGTAATTTTTGTCGGCAAACCAGCGGGCATCCCAGTCGCGTATTACACCTATTCGGAATCCTATGGGGCTAACTTTCTGACCCACTATTCAGCCTCCTTTCCTTCCCTTAAAACAAGGGTAATATGACTCAATCTCTTGCGTATGAGATAACGGCGTCCCCGGGCCCGAGGCTGAACCCTTTTCATGGTAGGGCCTTCATCTACATAAGCCCGGTGAACGTACAGGTCAAACGTATTCATATCTTGATTGTTCTCTGCATTGGCAACGGCAGAATCCAGCAGTTTCCCTATTATGCTTGCCGCCCGACGCGGATTGTATTTTAATATAGCCTTGGCTTCTTCTACCGGTTTATAGCGAATTAAATCTATAACCGCCCTGGCTTTCCTGGGTGCTATTCTGACATAATTGGCCTTTGCTTTTGCTTCCATATATTAAACCTCCTCCTACTTTAAGGCAGTAGAACGCTCGGTATGCGATCCGTGTCCTCTAAAAGTGCGGGTAGGTGCAAATTCACCCAGTTTATGCCCTACCATATCCTCGGTTATAAACACAGGCACATGTTTCCTGCCATCGTGCACTGCAATTGTATGGCCCACCATTTCGGGAAATACCGTGGAACGCCTGGACCACGTTTTTATAACCTTTTTCTGCTTCTTCTCGTTCATCTCTTCAATTCTTTTCATCAGCCTGGGCTCAATATAAGGCCCTTTTTTCAATGAACGAACCATCCGCTACCCTCCTTCGCCTTAATTTATTTCCTGCGGGATTTAACAATATAATCATTTGATTTTTTCTTCTTTCTACGGGTTTTGTAACCCATTGTGGGCTTGCCCCAGGGAGTAACCGGGCTGGGCATCCCTATGGGCGCCCTGCCTTCCCCGCCCCCGTGGGGGTGATCGGCAGGGTTCATGGCCGAACCTCGCACTACAGGCCTCCGCCCCATCCATCGGGTCCTTCCGGCTTTTCCTATATCAATGTTTTCATGCTCTACGTTACCCAGCTGACCCACTGTGGCCCGGCAATCCATGAGTATTAACCTCACTTCGCCCGAAGGCAGTTTCACGTGGGCATACTTGCCTTCTTTGGCTACCAGCTGAGCCGCACCGCCTGCGGAACGCACCAGCTGCCCGCCGGCGCCGGGCTTCAACTCTATATTATGCACAAACGTTCCCGCGGGGATATTCCGCAAGGGAAGCGCGTTTCCCGGCCTGATCTGGGCCCTGGGGCCGGATATTATTTCCTGTCCTTCTCTTATCCCCAGGGGAGCCAGGATATACCTTTTTTCTCCATCGACATAATGGAGAAGGGCTATACGAGAAGAACGGTTGGGATCATATTCCACCCCGGCCACCCTCGCCGGAATGCCGTCTTTGTTTCTCTTGAAATCTATCAACCGGTATTTTCTCTTGTGCCCCCCGCCCCTGTGGCGTGCGGTTATCCTGCCGTAAACATTTCTACCGGATGCTTTTTTATAATCATCAAGTAGCGATTTTTCCGGCTCTTTTTTGGTTACCTCTTCAAAGGCAGAAACGGCCATAAATCTTCTACCCGGCGAGGTAGGTCTGAAACGTTTCAAGGACATCTCTTTTCCCCCCTTTTACCACTTTAAACCCTGATGCTCTTGTTTATTCAAATACTTCTATTCAAATACTTCTATTCAAATACTTCTATTCAAATACTTCTATTCAAATACTTCTATTCAAATACTTCTATGGGTTTGCTGTCTTCTTTTAAAGTAACAATAGCTTTTTTGTATCCGGGACGGACGCCTTCCGGAAACCGTCCCAGGCGACGCCTTTTACCTTTAACATTCATGGTATTTACCGATTGGACTTTCACATCAAATATATCTTCAAGTGCTTTTTTTATCTGTATCTTGTTGGCGCCTTTATGCACCAGAAAAGTATACTTGTTTTCTTCCATTAAGTCAGTAGAACGTTCTGTAATCACCGGTTTTAAAATAATATCCCTGGGATTTTCCATCAGGAAAACACCTCCTCCGCCACCTGCAATCCTTCTTTTGTCAACACCACGTATTCGTGGTTCAACAGATCTAAAACGTTTAATTGATGAGCATTGACCGTTTTAACCCCCTGCAGGTTCCTGGCTGATTTGCTTACCACGGGATCGGGCCTGCCAAGGACCAGTAAAGTACTGGGGCCTGCTTTCAAATTCTCCATTAAATTTACTATTTTTTTAGTTCTGGGTTCTTCCAGCGAAATTTCTTCTACCACCAGGAGTTTCCCTTCCTGGTACTTGGAAGTTAAAGCAGAACGCAGGGCGGCTCTCTTAACCTTCCTGGGCACCCTGGTCCGGTAATCCCGCGGTTTAGGACCAAAAGTTACTGCACCGCCCACCCACAGGGGCGATCGTACGGTGCCATGCCTGGCTCTTCCCGTCCCTTTTTGGGGCCAGGGTTTGCTTTTACTTCCCCTTACTTCGCCTCTCTTCTTGGTAGAAGAAGTTCCCTGGCGCTGGTTGGCCATCTGGGCAACCGCCGTATAGTAAACTGCATCTTTTTTTACAGGAGCCATGAAGAGATCCTCTTTGAGCTCTACATCTCCTACTTGTTTTCCTTTTTCGTTCATCACCGATAGCTTGGGCACCAAGGCTACCTCCTTTCCTTCCTGTCCGCAACAAGCTTGTTGTTATCCTTACTGCGGGACTTTAGCAGCTTCTCTAACCTCTAACACGCTTCCCCGGGGACCGGGAACAGAACCTTTTACCAACAGGAGGCCCTTTTCGCCGTCAGCTTCTACTACCTTGAGGTTTAATACAGTAGTGCTCCTGCCTCCCATACGCCCGGGCAGCGGCCTTCCCTTAAAGACCCGGGAAGCATCCATATTCCCCATAGAACCGGAACCCCTGTGGTAGTGAGAACCGTGGGTTTTGGGGCCCGTCGAATAACCGTGCCTTTTGATCGAGCCGGCAAATCCTTTGCCCCTGGAAACACCGTTAATATCCACCTTTTCTCCGGCTTTAAAAAGGTCCGCCGTGATCTCGTCTCCCGGCTGGTATTGTTCCGCCTCTTCCAGCTTAAATTCTTTTAAATAACGGTAGGGGGTGGCTCCCCACTTCTGGAAATGACCCTGCAGGGGACGGTTAACTTTGCGGGGCTTTAATTCTTCAAACCCTACCTGCAGTGCCTGGTAACCATCATTTTTCGGTGTTTTTTTCTGGACCACCTTGCACGGACCTGCTTTTAATACCGTTACCGGCACAACGCGCCCCTCTTCATCGTATATTTGAGTCATACCCACTTTGCGGGCCAGTATAGCTTTTTTCAACCTTATCACCTCCTGCTGCACCTACAGCTTGATCTCAATGTCTACTCCTGCAGGTAAGTCTAAGCGCATTAAAGCATCAATAGTTTTGGGATCGGGATCCAAAATGTCAATTAACCTCTTATGAGTTCGCATCTCAAACTGTTCCCGGGAGTCCTTAAATTTATGAGGAGCCCGGATAACCGTGTAGAGGTTTCTCTCCGTAGGCAGAGGCACCGGTCCGGAAACTTCAGCACCGGTCCGCCTTGCCGTTTCCACTATCTTCCCCGAAGACTGATCCAACAGATTATGATCGAACGCCTTTAACCTTATACGTACTTTCTGACTTGCCACTTACCCACGCCTCCTCACACCTGAATTTTGCACCGGACCATTGCAAGTAATGCTTTTAACCCTCCGGCGCTGCTTCAAGGTTAATAATATTAGTTAGTCTTCCACCACACCGGTAACCACGCCTGCGCCTACCGTTCTGCCGCCTTCACGAACCGCAAAACGAAGACCCTCTTCTATGGCTACCGGCGTTATAAGCTCTATATCCATGTTTACA
>PWGO01000070.1 GCA_003554525.1 Syntrophomonadaceae bacterium
CAGGGGGACGGTTCCATCGTCTTCCCTTCGGACCTCCGCTTCGCTCCGGTGACGCTCGAACCGTCCCCGCAGGCGCAGCATGCCTCTTAACTTACTTTTACTTGGCTTGAGTAGTTACAAATTACCAATCTATTTTCTTCTCAAGATTACTCTTAAAACAGGCAAACCATCCGGGGGGTTTTTCTATATATTCCACCAAATAAAACAGGGAACGGGTGGCCTCGGGGGTAAGGTTGTGCTCTATCCGCTCCACGTTTTCCAACAGGTTTTGAGTGACTCCCAGGTAATAAAAAAACTTTTCCAGCATGTAATGCCTCTTTAATAAAAACGCACCTACTTGTTTTCCCTGCCCGGTTAAAAAAACGTTGCCGTATCTCTCGTAGTCAACCAGTCCTTTTTCATGAAGGCGCTGCAGCATACTGGTCACGGAAGGAGGTTTAACATTGAGAAGCCTGGACAGATCACTAACCCGCGCTGTCCCTTGCTGCTGGTATAACCGGTAAATCATTTCCAGGTAATCTTCCATGCTGGGCGTTAAACTTTTTTCCCGCCGGTAAGCCAGGTCATATCCCCGGTAAGTGCGAAACTCTTCATTCTCAAATTCCATGGCTTTTTTCCGCCTCCTGTATAAGCTTACTACATAACTATGTAAGTTTTCCCCTGAAAATAATACAAGTGTGACCAGGTTATTTGTATCAAGTACATAAAAAAAGCCGGGCTGCTTCCACAGCTTACCGGCTTTACTTGATGTTTTAACGCGTTCAACAAATAAACTCTTTAGTATAACCAATGCCTGAGCAATTACTGCTCCGGCGTCAAGTTACTATAAGCCTGAATAATTTACGTTATTTATTTAATTTTCATGTCTTTCATGTCTTTCATGTCTTCCATATCAATTTGTGGTTGCTCCTTAGTATCTTCCTGCTGTTCTTCATACATTTCCCTTAATTCTTCCTCGGTAGGCTCCAGCTCTTCAGATCTTTCTTCAAGATAATTATTCAAGTATGCACCTATGGCTATCTGTTCGTCTATCTCCTCTTCACTTATACCCATCTGCGCCGCCTGCTGGTCCAGCATTGCCTGGCCCCCGGCTTCTTCTATTACTTCATCGTATCTTTCTTCCAGCTCTTCTTCATCAACCGTTTCTTCAAACTCCTGCACTGCCTGGTTTATTATCGCCATTTCGATTTCCCTGTCCAGAATCTGTGGCTTTATACCTTCCATTCTTTCATCTAATTCTTCACTGTCAATCTCCTTACCCATCATGCTCATTTGCTGCTTCATATGCTGCCTTTCTTGTTCAATTACTTCATCAATCTCTTCTTTCATTATCTCTTCCCCGTTAACGACAGCAACCACCTCGTCTGCTTCTCCTTCTTCCAGTACCTCCATGTTCTTCTCTACTTCACTGTCTTCTATTAATTTATCCACGTGTTCATCTAAAATCTCACTTTCTTTCTCACTTTGGTATTGTTCTTTTAATTCGTCCTTGGCTTCCCGGAATTCCTCTTCTTCTTCATCTACAAACCAGGCTTGGACTGTATCGGAAACATCATCAAAAGTAAAGCCTACGGTAAATCCTACTACCAGCGCTACTACGGCAACCAAATATACCAGCATATTATTGCCGGAATAGTTGTTTTCTTCGTTATACATGAATATCCCCCTTCTTACAGTTTCACTATCAGTCAGTGTAAATGTAATTTTAACAAATAATTCACCAGCAATCAAGCACCAGAATTAAAGAACCAGGTAGTACCTGGTTCCACTTATCAAATAGTTGGCGCGCCCGGGAGGATTCGAACCTCCGGCCTACGGATTAGAAGTCCGTTGCTCTATCCACTGAGCTACGGGCGCATACAATCTAATTGTAACTCATAACTCCCTGCACATCAAGGGTTGTAGTGTTTGTAATATCCTTACAAAAAACCTCGTTTTTTGAAAGCTTCATCAATTACTTTCTGTAATTATTCTTCTATAACTCGATCTTCGCTTTTAATTGATTGCCTTCAATAATTAAAAACAATTTATCTTTGGTAATAACTTCTGAATCTTCGGTATGCTCTAATTCTATTTCACCTATTTCTGTGTTATCAGGATCAAATGGCTTTTTTGTCACGAGTATGAGAGGTTCCGTTTTTGATATCATCGCCATAGTCAAGCGATACTTCTACTTGTAGATAATTTATCTTTTTTGTTATGTTGTTTATTCCCATTATATAATTATCAAAAGGTTTTTCCTCACCTACCTTCATCTCACTTTCCATCTTCACTTTCCTCATTTTTAGAATCTTCTTCGTTCTCGTTCTCGTTCTTTTTGCCCAGCCTCTGCTCTTCAATAAGGTCAATAAATACTTCGGCCAGGTTGGGGTCAAACTGGGTCCCCGCACAACGTCGGATTTCTTCCAGCGCTTCCTCTACTGTAAAAGCAGCGCGGTAGGGGCGTGTGTTGGTCATGGCGTCAAATGCGTCCACTATGGCAAGCATACGGCATTCAAGGGGTATTTCTTCTCCTTTAAGCCCATAAGGATATCCCTTCCCATCCCACCTTTCATGATGGTATAAAATCAAGTCAGCAATGTGGTCCAGGTCAGCGGAGGAAGAGGCAATCTGGTAACCTAAAAGGGGATGGTTTTTTATGTGCTCCCACTCACCGCGGTCAAGATGCCCCGGTTTAAAAAGCACCTCTTCCGGTATTCCCACTTTCCCCAGGTCATGGATGTGGGAAAGAAGTATAAGATCGTTAATCTGTCTCTCATCCATTCCCATCTTCTGGGCCAGGAATTTGGAATTAACGCTCATCCTTTCCGCATGGCCGCTGTTTATAAAATCCCTTTCCGCCAGGGCGTTTACCAGCAAACTTACCGTGTCAGAGCTGGTTTTCTCCCTGCACTGGTCCCGGTAAAGGTCGTTTTCCGCCTCATTAAAAACTGCAGCCAACGTCTGTTCAGGGCTAAATGTCGCCGAAAGGCCAATCGATACGTTAAGCGGAACTTCCGTGTTTACCCTGCCGTGCTCTGCAACTTTGTCCAGCAGGCGGCGGCTTACCTTCTTGGTATTATCCAGGTTAGCCCCGGGAAGAATTATACCAAATTCATCCCCACCAATCCGGGCAATAATGTCTTTGTCTCTCAGGCAGTTTTTTAAAACTTTTGCGCAGTTTTTTAACAGTTCACTGCCTGTATTATATCCCAGGGTTTCATTAATAAGTTTCATGTTATCCACGTCTATTATAACAACCCCTACGGGGTGCGCTTTTTCTCCATCCATTTCCTGTAATTTTTTCTCAAAATATTCGCGGTTATAAAGCCGGGTCAGGCTGTCATACATCATGCTATAGCTGTATAGCTCATGGTATTTCTTATGCTGTTTAATGTCGGAAACTATTACATAGCCGCCCACAAGCTGGCCATTAACAACCACGGGGATACATCTAATATACACTTCCAGTTTAAATCCTTCCACGTGCAACCAGCGGGTATCGTATTCTACAGCTTCCCCTTTTATAAATTTATTTTCAAAAGTATCCCGTGCATCATGTTGTTCCTGCAGCGCCAGTAAATCACTCAGGCACTTTTCTTTTATCTCCTCTTCCCGGTAACCAAACAGTTTTTCAAAACTGCTATTAACACAGTTTACCCTTGCTTGTTCATCCAGCAAAACCACAGCCTCCCGCACTTCTGAAAAAAGTGTCTCCCACAGCTTTTCCAGGTGACTGTACTTTTCTCTCATTTTTTATCCCACCCGTGGTTTTATTGATTTTAAACCTGACAGGAACCTGATTTTACCTCTATTATATCAAGTTATCTTTAACCTTACCCCGCCTGCACTGCACAACAGCAGGCTACCTGGCCATAGCTTAGCCCCGACCTCATTCCTCAATTGTACCGGCAACCTGGCAACTGCAAAAATTTTACCTGGATTTTAGGGTATTATTACTTTTCTAAACAAAAGGCCTGATTCCCTGCCGGTTTTTTATTTAAACAAGATTTTAGCCCTACAAATCAAATTTCCTTATAAAACAGAATAAAAGAAGCTAAACGGGGTAAAGATATATTTAAAGCTCCGGGGCAAATTACTTTACCCAGCCCAAGAGAAATTAGATTAAGGAGACTGGAGTATGCAAGGAAAAGTAAAATGGTTCAACGAAAAAAAGGGATACGGGTTTATTGAAAGCGAAGAAGGCGATGTTTTTGTCCATTTTTCCGCCATTCAGCAGGAAGGTTTTAAAACACTGGAAGAAGGACAAGAAGTAGAATTTGATATTATAGAAGGCGAAAGAGGCAAACAGGCCGTAAACGTAGTAAGCCTTTAATTTACCCCTGCTTCGAAATCCAGGCAGTACAGGGAGGGTGACCTCCCGGTTTACCCTCCCTGATTACATTCCTGATTACATTCCTGATTAACATTCCTGATTAACATTCCTGTCTTCAAAATATCACGGGCTATTCGTCTCCTGCGGGGGAAGAGGAATTTTCCATGGGGTCTAGATAATA
>PWGO01000109.1 GCA_003554525.1 Syntrophomonadaceae bacterium
ACACGGGGGATACCGCGGGGGGAGAAATTGATGCAGAAAGCGCTCCTGCAGTCCTGGAATGGGCGGAAGGGTGTGAAGTCCTGGCGGTAGGCCCCGGGATGACCCCGGGGAAAAATACCTTCAGTTTACTGGAAAAGATAATGCCCCGCAGCCCCGTGCCGCTGGTGCTGGATGCCGGAGCTCTCGGAGCGTTGAGCCATAGCCCCGACCTGCTAAAAGAAGCTAATTGCCCCGCGGTTATAACGCCTCACCCCGGGGAGGCCTCCCGTTTGACCGGCCAGGAGGTTGCGGAGGTTAACGCGGACCGTATAGGAACAGCTCGCCTGATGGCCCGCCAGTGGGGAGTGGTGGCTCTGCTGAAAGGGGCTCCCACCGTGGTAGCCCATCCCGACGGAAGCGCCTGGGTAAATCCCACGGGTGGCCCTGCTCTTTCTACCGCCGGCACAGGGGATCTTCTCACCGGGCTTATTGCCGCGCTTATGGCCCGCGGTTGTGGGGCTACCGAAGCGGCGATTTGCGGGGCGTTTATACACGGCCTGGCGGGAGATTTAACTTCTCTTCGGGGAAGCGGGGTAAAAGCGGGAGATGTGCTTTTGAGTTTTCCCTACGCCTTTAGCGTAGTGGAAACCCGGCTGTGGGGAGCTGGATTGTTTGGCCCCTACAACCGCGACGTGCGTCCCACGGTCAGGCAAGCGGAGCAGTGAGTGAGTGAGTGAGTGATAGAGTGAATGATAGAGTGAGTGATAGTATAACAAATACTGCAGGAGGTATGCAGGTGCGCGATATAAAAATTCAAGAAATCATGACCCGCGAAGTAATTTCAGCTGGTATAAATGACACTGTAGAAAAGTGCGCCGGTATTTTAATGAAGAACGGGTTCAGCGGTCTGCCGGTTTTGGATAAGGGTGGCAAGGTTGTGGGAGTGCTTACGGAAGGCGACCTGATCCGTCGTGTGGCCCGTTTTGAATCTCCAGGCTACATGGAAGTGCTGGGGGGTCTTATTTACCTGGATGACCCCCTGGAATTCATGGAGGAGCTGCGCCGGTCCATGGCCTTGCGGGCCGGGAGGCTGATGTCACGGGAAGTGATTACGGTGACAGAAGAAGATACCGTAGAAGATGCAGCCTCTCAAATGGTTAAAAACAATATTAACCGCCTTCCCGTGGTAGATGAGGAAAACCGGCCGGTGGGAATAATCTCCCGAAAGGATATAATGAGAACCCTTTTTGATAGAGTGCTTCCAGGAAGCCAGGAACCGGGATAAAGAGGAGGTATAGGAGTTTGGGCAAAAAGGGGGGCGGGAAGATATTATCGCTGATGGCGGTTTTGTTGCTTTCCGTTTATTTTCTTTACGCCTGGATGGGCACTCCGCCCGGGCGGGCTGATTCGGTGCTTCGCGAGATTGAAGAAAAAAAAGAACGGGCAGGCTCTTACTATGCTCTTCAGGAAATAGAATATATAGGGAAACCGGGGAACCGGAAATACGTAGTAGAGCAGTGGTTCCGCGCTCCCGGGGATTACCGAATGGAGATAAACATGGAAAGCGTTACCGGGCAGATGGACGGCAGGCAGGTGATAGTGAAAACTGGCGGGGAAGTGTACATAAACAACCCCGAGCTAGATGGATTTTACAGATTTTATCCCATGGGGAAACCCGAATTGCCCGGGTTTTTGCTGGAAGATTACTGGAAAACCGTAGTTAATGCACCTGAAGCGGAACTGGAGTATAAAGAAAAAAGAAAGGGCAGGGAATACTATGTGTGGGAAATCCGGCCCGGGGAGCCCGACCGGGAAAGGGTTAAGGAAAAGATCTGGCTGGAAAAAGACAGCCTGGTTCCTTACCGCGTAGAGGTTTACGATGGGCGGGAGGTGCTTACCAGGCTGATTACATTTAAAGAAACCAGGCTGGGAATGGAGCTGCCTGACAGCCTTTTTGTTCCCGGGTGACAGTATCAGCCTTCCTTAATTGTTTCTTATTGTTCCTTATGGGAGGTTGTGAGGTTGGAAGTTAGACACACCCCTGCCAGCGGAACAACACTACTTGCCTTGCCGGTATCAAGTGGGTATAACGATCAGCCCACCAGGGGGGAGGAAGATGTCGAGGCTTCAATGTGGGTGCTACTTTACTATTTTCCGGTATACTTGTGCGGTCTGTTCGGCTACCAGCTTCAAGTCAAAGTTTTTTAAGGCGAAATCCAGTGCCCAGTGTTTGATCTTTTCCCGGCGTTCGGAGTCTTTTAACAGTTCCTGCAGTTCGTAGAAGATGTCTTTGTAGCAGGGGTCGCTACCTGTTGTGCCCGACAGGTCCGGGAAGGCTTTTCCTGATTTTGCTGTTGTATCATCACCTGGTGTATCATCATAAGGAATACCGCTGTACTTGACCCCCAGGATAACAGGAACGCATCCGCAGCTCATGGCTTCGGCTGCTGCCCTTCCGCTGGTGATAACCATTTGAAACTGCCGCATGAAAGGAACCGGGTCCAGTCGTACTCCCAGGTAGTAGCCGTCCAGGCTTTTCGGCTTTTGAGGGGCCAGGATATTTAACCGCAGGCGAGAGAGGTCCGAAGCCCGGCACAGGCACTGCAGGGCATAAGGATCGTAACTGTTTTCTTCCCCTACAAAAAGAACCTGATCTGAAGGTGAAGCGGGAGCTTTTTTCCGGCAATACTGCAAGTCTATGCCTTCCGGGATAAACCAGAAGGAGCCGCGGCAGGCATCTGCTTCCAGGCTTAGGTAGTAATGGTACCGGGTAGTAATTATTCCCGAAAGCTCCTTTTTTAAGGTGTTGTTTATTTGGCTGTGGAGAAAAGGAAAGTGAACCGTGGCTAACAGGGGAAGTTTCTTTTTTTGGCCAATTTCTTTTGCCAGGCCCAGTTCTTCTATTTCCTGCAGGTGAATTAAAGAAAAGGAATTGTAGCGCAGCTTTCTTTCCAGTTCTCTTTTTTCGGTGATTGTCTGGAACATGTTGCCGTAATTATATTTTAATTTGTCCGGCAGACCGGGCATGAAGAGCGTAACCGGACAGTGCTTCCGGCTTAATTCACCGGCCAAAGACAGGGTGTGCCTGGTTATCCCGTTGTATCTGAATTTTCCCCACAACAGTACGTGCATGTTTAAACCTCCTCTGCTATTAGATTATGAATACAGCCCAGGAAAGTGTTAACGACGATAACATTTACGGGAGTAAATTAAGAAAATATTTTAAAATATTTTTAAATGTAAATTATAAACGGGGAAGGATCATATATTTTTACGGGGAGAGGAAAGAAAAACAGGGTGATTTTAAAAACTTAAAATATTATACAAATCTATACGAAATCTATACGAATGATAGTTGTATGAGAGGAGTGGTGGTATGAAAAGAAAACGGAAAAACCACCCCCGCCTTTTTCTATTTGATAAAGGAATGACCGCGCTGCTGCTGCTATCGTTTTTACTGCTGCAGCTTTTTGGTGCGGCTTATTATTTTCAGAAAGTAAATGCCCTGGAAGAGAAGATAGAAGAATACAGGTTTTATCAAGCCTCTCTTCAGGAAGAGAAGCATTATCTGCAGCAGTATATCTTTGATTACCAGGAAAAAATCAAAGAACTGGAAGAAAAACTGGGGCGGCTCCCGGGAGAAGGGAAGCCTCCGACGGAAAAAGACAGGGTGGCTTATTTAACATTTGACGATGGCCCCGGAGAGAATACTCTCAAGCTGCTGGAGATTCTCCGGGAGCACGAGGTGAAAGCTACTTTTTTTGTCAACGGGGAAGATACCCCTTATGGCCGGGACGTATACAGGCGTATGGTAGACGAGGGGCATGTTTTAGGGAATCATACGTATTCCCACAATTACCACGAGATTTACCGGGATGTGGAAAGTTTCATGGAAGATTATATGAAATTGGAAAAGCTGGTTTACCAGGCCACGGCTACCCGCCCGGAGATCATGCGTTTCCCGGGCGGGTCGAACAACACGGTTTCTATCTCCGTGTCCGGCCGCGATATCATGAAAGATATAACTGAAAAAATACTGGAAGAAGGTTATTCTTATTTCGATTGGAACGTGTACGGTTTTGACGGCACCAGACCTACCCCTTCACCCTCCGGGATCAGTGACGCCGTGTTGAATAAGGCGCGACTGATAGAAGACAGGGCCATAATACTGCTGCACGATAATGACTATAATACCAGCACAATAAAGGCGCTCCCGCAAATAATAGAAGGTTTGCGGGAGCAGGGATACAGGTTTGATACGTTAGACCGGGGCACCCCGCCGCACCGGTTCAGGTAAAGCGGGGAAACAGGTAAACGCGATAAGGACCGTTTCACTTTTACTTCACTTCACTTCATTTTCACTTCATTTTGTATAGTTGCCCTTTTAGTTGCCCTTTGCAAAATATTTTTTCTGTATTTGTGGCGCAAATAACTAAAT
>PWGO01000035.1 GCA_003554525.1 Syntrophomonadaceae bacterium
AAAGAGAAAACGCAAAAAAAGAAGAAGATCTAAAAAGAGGAAAAGATTGAAAGGCCGGACCTGATATTTTACCGGATTTAACTTGCCCGTAAAATTACATGGTGAATTTATAAAGGAGGTCTTATTTTTACCAGGTAGTTTCAGGTAGTGTATTGATTATAACTGTTGCTGTAGATGCCGCATTTAATGCGGCATTTAATTTTATAATTAAAGTCAAAAAATTTTATAAAATGAGAAGATAACTAAAAGGAAAAATTATAAAACTGTTGAATATAATATATGATTGGAGAATATAAGTTAAATACAGTTTATACTGCAGGCGTTTTTGTTTAAACACAGTATCAGTTCAAGCAGTTTCTGCGGTGAAATTAAATATGAAAGGAGGTGAAGATGTAAAATGAAAGATTACCGGCTGGAGGTATGGGTTACTGCTATCTGTTTTGCTCTGGCCTTTATCTTGGGAGGTATTTGGAGCACTTTTGTGGTTTTGGGAATAGACGTGTTCTTTGTGGAAGCCGCTAAGCTGCCTGCCAACTTGCCTGGAGAAATGGAAAAAGCTTTAGACGTTTTTTATAAATCCAAGGAGTCCTTATATGTTGGCGGTTTTCCTTTACATTATTTTCTATTGGTCTTTTTTAGTTGGATAGGAGTAACCGTGATCGGGATAATATGGACTATGGTCATGGATAGATTGGAACAAAGGCAAAAATCCTGATGACAATACTTTGGGACGAAAAAGGAGGGATGATATATGGAAGAAGTGATGCAACTTGAAGGTGTATTTTATTTGGGTCTGATATTGAGCCTTTTGGTTTTGGCTGTATCTGTGTCCATTGGGGTGTGGTCCAGAAGGCTTACCCGCTCCCTGGGTGATTATTACGTGGCCGGCCGAAGTATTGGCGCGCTTAATAACGGGCTGGCCATGGTTTCACTGGGATTAAGCCTTATTACTTTTTTGGGCCTTACTGCTTTAATTATAGAAGGAGTTTATGTGGCAGTAGCGGTATACGCTTCGTTTACTGCTGCTTTTGTTGGCCTGTTGATTCTGGCAGCTCCTTTTTTACGCCGTTACAAGTCTTTTACCACCATGGCTTTTATTTCTGAACGTTATTACAGCCATGAATTGCGTCTGCTTTCCGTGGTGTTCATGTTAATTGTTAGCATTTTGTACCTGGGAGGAAACATTAAAGGAATCGGAATCATCTTCGAATTGCTCCTGGGTATTCCGGAAATATACGGCATTATAGTGGGAGGCCTGGTGGTAACCATTTACGTAGTTATAGGGGGGATGTACGGGGTTACCTACAATCAGACTTTTCAGAGTATAGTGCTGATTTTCTGTCTTATGTTTCCAGTGGCGATTATTTTACAGCAGCTGGGTGCTGGCGGCTGGTATTTCCCTCCCTTTGGTTATGGGGATATGGTGCCTGAAATGCTGGAACACGCGCCGCATTATTTTTCTGCATGGGTGGTGCATCCTGTAACCTATGTAGGATTGGCTTTAGGGTCGTTCTTTGGGATAATCGGTTTACCCCATTTTGTAATGCGCTACTTTACCGTCCGGGATTCAAAAGAAGCCCGCTGGAGCACGGTAATTACAGTTTTTCTGGTAGGGCTTATTAATTCTGCGGTTTATGCTACCGGGTTTGCGGCGGTTTACTGGATGCAGAAAGAGGGTCTTTTTGGGCAGATTGCCACTGCGGATTACGATCAGATGGTTTTTATCCTGACTGAAAATTTAGCCGGGGAAGGGTGGCTGGCTATAGCCATTGCCGGTTCTGTGGCGGCCGGGCTTTCCACGGTATCTGGCCTTTTGATGATTATGGGGGTCGGGTTGGTGCACGATCTTTATAGTGCGATAAAACCAAATATAGACGACAGCAAGAAATTAAGGCTTTCTTATCTAGCAATGCTGGCAGCAGGGATCTTTGTTACTGTCATTTCCATTAGGCCTCCCGAATTTATCCTGGAAGCTATCATGTGGGCTTTTGGTATTGCTGCAGCCTCCCTTGGAGTGCCCATAGTTATGGGAATATGGTGGAAGCGGGCTACCAGAGAAGGAGCCGGAGCCGGAATGGTTGCGGGTTTTTTACTTACCTTTGTTCCTTGTGTGTTTATTTTAATTATGGGTAGGGAACCCACCGAAATACCTATACCTTTAATTGCTCCTTACCTGTATGGACCGATGGGGTGGATTAAAATGGTGGCAATTGCAGTGCCGGTTTCTTTTATTTTAACTGTAGTAGTCTCCTGGTTTACTGCGGAGCCTCCTCAAGAAGTAAAGCAATCCGTGGATGCCATGCACGGCTGGGAAGATTACGTGGAAGAACGTTACAACGGCTGGATTTTACCGGTTTCCGTGATTTTCTTTTCCCTGTTGATTATGGCTTTAGTGTTTATGTTTAAAGACACTTTTAGTTGATCTTGTATCAGGGAGGCGCCTTGAACGATTGGGTTGCTTGAGGGGCCTCCCGCTAGCTACTTATATATATCTAGTTAATCCAATGTAAGTTAAGTTGATTTTTGGAGGTGAAATAACTATGGAAAACTGGGAAAAATTATGCCAGATGAATCACAAGCAGATCAGGGAAATTCAGGACCGCAAACTCAGGGCGTTTATGGCCAACCAGATCTACCTTTACAGCCCTTATTACAGCGAAAGATTTAAAGAGCTTAAAATAGACCCGGTAAAAATAAAAGGAGTGGAGGATTTAAGACACCTGCCTTTTAGCAGCAAGGAAGATATTGCCCCTACCGATGATGAACCTAAAAGGTACAGGGATTTTGTTATTCGTCCTGACGAAGAACTTACGGAAAAATACGGTACCATGGCGGAACTTTCCGATAAAGCAAAAGTAGAACAAAGGGTTTATGATTACAAGCCGGTGCACATGCACTTTACCACGGGAAGAACCGCCCAGCCTACTCCCTTTGTTTATTCCAAGCGGGATATAGAATGCCTTCGGCAAGCCGGGTACCGGCAGATTGATGTGTTTGGTATTACCGGCGAAGATGTAGCCATTAACGCATTTCCTTTTGCTCCCCACCTGGCTTTCTGGCAGGGCTATTTTTCGGGGGAGGTAATGAAAATGCCCGCTTTTAACAGCGGTGGCGGCAAAATTATGGGAACCCAGAACTTGCTTGATGCGGTAGAGTTTTTAAAACCTACGGTAATGCTTTTTATCCCCGGTTATGCTTATTATTTCCTGAGGGAAGCGGTTAACCAGGGACGGGATTTTTCCTCGGTTAAAAAAGTGATATTTGGCGGGGAAAGAGTTCCTCCCGGTTTAAAACAAAAAGTAAAAAGTTTGCTGGAACAGATGGGGGCAAAAAACCCGGTCTGTCTGGCTACGTACGGGATGACGGAAGCCCGGGTTGCCTGGGGTGAATGCCCCACAGAGGGAGATGAGTCTTACGGTTATCACACTTACCCCGATATGGAAATCTTTGAAACTATAGATCCGGAGACGGGGGAAAACGTGGGTGAAGGTGAAGATGGTGAAGTGGTTTACACGGCCCTGGACTGGAGGGGTACCTGCGTGATCCGCTATCGCACCGGCGATGTGGCCAAAGGTGGAATTATGTACGAACCATGTCCCAACTGTGGCAGAACTGTTCCGCGTATTAGCCCGCAGCTACAGAGAAAATCCGATTACAAAGAATTTGACCTGGCCAAGGTTAAGGGCACATTGGTTAATTTAAACAATTTCCACCCGCTTTTAATGGGACATCCCGACGTAATTGAATGGCAGGTAGAGATCCGTAAGCGCAACAACGACCCCTTCGATCTGGATGAGATAGTACTTTATGTTACTCCCCGTGAAGGGCTGGATAGGGATAAATTTGCTTCAGATTTGAAACAAAAAGTAATGCGCGATACAGAAGTTTCTTTAAACGAGTTAGTATTTCGCGATACTTCTGAACTGGTCAAACAGCTGGGTATGGAAACCGAACTGAAAGAAAAAAGAATTATTGATAATCGCCCGGCGTAGCAATGGTGATATATTATGGTGTTTAGGAGGGAAATGTTAATATGGAAGCCTGGAATAAACTTTCGCAAATGAAACCACAGGAGATAAAAAACCTGCAGGAAAAAAAATTAAAAGAAATGTTTCAAAAGGAAATACCACGCCACCCGTATTACCGGGAAATGTTGGAGGCAAAAGGTATAAACGCTTCGGAAATGAGCGGGAGCGGCGACCTGAGGCAAATCCCCTTTACCGTAAAAGAAGATATACTGCCTCCTGATGACCGTATGCATCCCTGGAAATTTGTGCTGGAAGCTCCTTCAGAAGAAGAGCAGCCGAAACAAAAAGGTGGCCTGTTGTCAAAACTGTTGAAAAAGGGGGAAAAAGAAGGTGGTGCTGATGAATACCGCCTATCCCAACTGTTTTATACCTCCAGTAGAACGGGAGGGAAACCGGTGCCCCTTGTTTTCACTATCCGGGATATAGAGAATTTAAAAGAGGCGGGAAACAGGTCATTTAACATGTGGGGTTTTTCGCGGGATGACTCGGTTGTTAACGCTTTTAGCTTTGTTCCCAACATATCTTTTTGGCAGCAGTTTCATGCAACCATGGAGCTGGGTGCTACCGCCCTGCAAACCGGGGGAGGCCGGGTTATAGGGGCGGAAAGGATAGTGACGGTAATGCAGAACCTTGAAGCCCAGGTTTTAATGACCTTTCCCGGGTATGCCGATTTTCTAATGCAGTCGCTGGTTTTCTTTAACGTAAAAGTCCCCGAGCTGGAAGCTATTGTGGTAGGCATGGAAGATGCCCCTCAAGTGTTGCTGGACAGGATCAGCAAAAACATGGAAAAAGCAGGGGCTAAAGATAGCCGGGTTTACCGGACTTATTTTCTTTCCGAAGCCAAGGTAGGCTGGCCGGAATGCAGCCCCGGTAACGGTTACCATGTTCATCCCGATCATGCCCTGGTAGAAATTGTGGATCCGGAAACCGGCGAACCAAAGGGAGAAAAAGAGCCGGGTGAAATTGTAGTAACCAACCTGGATGCCCGGGGTACGGTTTTACTCCGTTTTAAAAGCGGAGATATTGCTACCGGGGGCATAACTTATGAACCGTGCCCGGCGTGTGGACGCGCTTTCCCGAGAATCCTGGGAGATATAGATAAAAAGCATTATTATTACGAATTGAATACCAGTGAAGGAAAGAAAAACCTGGATTTTAATAATATCCGCAGGAAGTTGTTTGCTTACAAGGAATTGAGCCAGTGGTACCTGGAGATAAAAAATGAGGATGGCGGAGATAAGCTGAATTTAAAAATTTTCCCCGCGCAGGGGGCTGGGGAAAATGGCCTGGAAGAAAAGCTAAAATCCGATCTAAGCGGGGAGACTGGTATACCTGTTGATGTAGAAAATACTTCTATTGAAGATACTTTAAACAGGATAGGAATGGAAAAGGGGATAACCGAAAAGCGCATTTTTGATTTGCGCGAAAACTAAGCAGGAAAAATTTTAATTATCAGGCTGTTATAGGCGGTAAAAAGTTAGAGGTAAGGTAACTACTCAAGCCAAGTAAAAGTAAGTTAAGAGGCATGCTGCGCCTGCGGGGACGGTTCGAGCGTCACTGGAGCGAAGCGGAGGTCCGAAGGGAAGACGATGGAACCGTCCCCCTGGCGCAGCAGTGGATGCCTGAGTAGTTACGAGGCAAGAAGCTAAAGGTGGGAGGGGAGAAGTTAGAGTGAGAAAAGCCCCCCACTTTTTTTATTTTTTAAAGGGTTTAAATGGAGCAAACAGGGTGGTATAATTAACTAGCACAAATAAACGGAGGTGGTAAGAAGTGGCACCAGACACTCCTCCTCTTTTTGATAATTTGCAGTTACTCCAAATTCTTCCCGACCCACTTATTTTAACAGATTCCAGTTCAAATATTGTATGGGTTAATCAAAAAGCTGAAGAGATATTTGGAATAAGCTGCGAAGAGATCAAGGGCTGGTCGTTTATCGAAATTATTAAGATAAACAAGATTGACAAGTTACTTAAAGAAGCCCTGGAAACAGGAGAGGTTTCGGATAGCTCTTACGAAGCGGCTACAATTAAGGTTAAAAGCCATGAAGGAAAGTATTTCTTTAAAATTGTTATCAGGCCGATGTGGAATGAAAATAGTATCCAGGGAGCTTTAATACAGCTTACGGATGTTACCCGTTTTAAAGAACTGGAAAAATTAAAGACTGATTTTGTATCCATCGTTTCTCATGAAATAAGAACGCCTCTTTCTTCTATAACTATGGGAGTAGGAATGTTGAAAGAAGGCCTTTTAGGCCAGCTTACACCCAGGGGCAAGGAAATGGTGGATGCAATAGAAAGAGATTGTGAACGTTTAAGTAAACTGGTGGAAAATCTTCTGGACCTTTCCCGTATTGAAGCGGGTCATATTTCCCTGGAAACGCAGTGGATAGAAGTTGAAGGGCTTATTGATGAAGCTATACGTCCCATGAAAATGCAGGCAGAAGAAAACAATGTGGAAATTGAAACAATAATATCCTCTGACTTGCCGCGTATAGAAGCGGATTTTAATAAGATTGTATGGGTGCTTGCTAACCTGGTTGGCAATGCCCTCAGGTACAGCGATAGCGGAGACAAGGTAACGGTTCAGTCCAAGGTTTCTGGAAACCGGATTTTCTTTTCTGTAGAAGACAGGGGATGCGGCATACCCGAAGAATACCAGGAAACCATATTTCAAAAGTACGTTCAGGTTAAGGGTCATAAAGGGCCTGCCGGTGGTGCGGGGCTGGGATTGGCTATATGCAAGGAAATTGTGGAAGCCCATGGCGGACAGATTTGGGTAGAAAGCGAAGAAGATAAAGGTAGCGTATTTACTTTTACCCTGCCTTTAACCTTGCGGGAAGAAAACCTGGAGGATTAAAATTAAATGTCACATTGAGGTTTTTAAGGTGAAAGAGAGTTTTTTTCATTTGATGCGTAATGATGATGGGTAACGATGCGTAACGGCAGGAAAGAAAACCCGGTAGTTTCGGGTTTTGCAATAGTTCAATATATGTTTAAGGAGGCGAAGCCTATGGAAAAAAAGGTTCTTTTGGTAGAGGATGAAAAGAATATCATTCTGGGGGTAAGGACTTGCCTGGAAGCTGTAGGATACGAGGTGCATGTGGTTGAAGATGGTGAAGCAGCTCTGCGGTTTGTCCGCAACGAAAAACCGCACCTGATATTGCTGGACCTTATACTTCCCAAGGTGGACGGCTTTGAAGTTTGTTATAACCTGAAAAACGACGAGGAAACCAGGGACATTCCCGTAGTGGTTTTAACGGCAAAGGCGGCTGAGGAAGACCGAAAAAGAGCCATGGAGCAGGGGGCGGATGCATACATGACCAAGCCTTTCAGACCCCAGGAGCTGTGGGATGAAATAAAAAGGTATCTTCCCGAAGGTAAAGAAAGCCAGGAGAAATAAAATAAGAGGTGACTAAACAGGTTCATAGTAACTTGACACCAGGGTAACTTGATACCAGGACCAACTTCCAATAAGGGTGAGGGGCGATGGTTTTATTCCCAGTCTACCCTGTCGCCCGGCTTTAATTGATAAGAACGATCCACCGGGGTTCCGTTTACATTTATTTGCTTGTTGGTAAAATCAATTTCTGTTAGCTGGGAAAGATCTTCTATAGTTCCCAGCTCTTTTATTTCCACGTTATCGTTGTCCGAGAGCTTATGTTCCGGGGAGACCAGTTCGCCGTTGACTTTAACCCTGTAAGGTATATCTACACGGGCCCCCTGCAGGTAAACATAAGAACTCTGCTTGCTGCCCAGTAGATGGCCTGCTGTAACTTCTGCTTTTTTCCCCGGTTGGGCCGGTTCAATAACTATTTCGTCGTTGGGTTTAACCACGGCTTCCAGCCCGGCATGCTCGCCGTTTAGCCAGATGCGGGCATTTTCTCCGGGTTCTCCGGTGAATACTTTTTCTTCCCCGTTTAAAGTTATTTTTATGGATGGCCCTTTTAAGGCTATAAGGGAGCGGGGGTTGTACCCTGCGGTTAAGAGAACTTTCCCTACAGTAGTAGGCTCTGTTTCCAGGAGGCGTATGACCTTGTCGTTTACGGTAACATAAGAAAACCCGAAAAACTGTTCTTGAAGCGCCGAAAGGGCTATTCCAAAGGGAGTGACACATTCCGGGCCTTTAAACGTATCTTTATTGCTAATTATGCGGTTCAAAGAAGAGAAGTCACGTATTGCCACTCTTTCTACGGGAATATCCATTACCTCGGATAAAGTTTCCCGTAGTAAAGGAGTTTGGCTTCCTCCCCCAATACAGAAAAGGGCACGGGGGGAAGTTTTGTTATAATAAAAGATAGATTCTGCAATATTATCCGCTAACTGATTGATTACCGGCCTTATAACTTCCAGGATTTCTTCCCGGGAAATATTCCGGGTAAGCCCAATTATATCGGTAATCTGGTGGTCGGGTTTGTTTTGGTTGAGTTCAAGCTTTAATTTTTCGGCGGTGTTAAAATCCAGGAGGTAGTTATCGGCCAGTTTTTCTGTTATTTCATCGCCCGCTTCGGGTACCATGGCATAGGCAACGATGGAACCGCGGTTGGTTACCGCTATATCGGAGGTTCCCGCTCCAATATCTACCAGGGCAAGGTTAAGGTGCCTGTATTCGGGGGGGATCAGTGCATGTATGGCGGCAATAGGTTCCAGAGTCAAAGAGTGCAGGGTTAGTCCTGCTTTTTCTATTACAGTAAGCAGGCTGTCGATAACAGTGCCGGGCAGGAAAGTGGCCAGTACTTCTACTTCAATATAGCGGCCTTTTTGAGAGATCAAGCTGGAAATGGGATGCTGATCCAGGAAATAATGCACGGTAGTATAGCCCACGCAGTAGTAGCCGCTGTCAAACGGGCTATCCTGGTTGGCAAGCTGGTTTTTGGCTTTTTCTGCGGCTTCCAGTTCCAGGTGGGAAACTTCTTCAGAAGTTATTCTATGGTCTACGGGTACCTCTTTTCCGGCTTTTACTTTAACTGTTTTCAGGGCACGTCCTGCGGCGGCAACTGATACACGCTCCAGTTTAAGTTGCATTCTTTCTTCCAGGGTGTTTTTAACCTGTTCTACGGTTTTGCTTGCCCCTTCCACGTTGTGAATCTGTCCGTCGATCATATCCCTCTGGGAATGTTGCGTAATTTCCAAATCCAGCACCCTCAAGTTATCTTCTTCCGGGTAACACACTATGCCTACAATACTGCGGGTGCCTACGTCCAGGGCAAATAATATCTTGTCTGGTTCTATAATGTAAGGAAGAACCTCTCCGTTATTCATTTATATACCTCCTGGTAAAATACTTCATTATTTCTCAATTGATAATTCAGTTCGCTATAGAGGGTGTAAACTCCTTTTTATTAGCATGATATATTTTATTAACAGGAGTTTCGGTTGAATACACAGCGCTCTTGGGTTATACTCCTAGAAGAATAACCCAAAAGTAGGTGAGTAATCGTGATGGAAAATACTTCATTAATTGAACAGGGCCCGATCAGGCCTCCTAACGAAGCAGAAAGCTTGCTGATCAGGGTTACCCGGAACTGTCCCTGGAACCGCTGCCTGTTTTGCCCTGTTTACAAGGGCGAAAAGTTCAGTAAGCGTTCGGTGGAAGAAGTGAAACGAGATATTGATGAAATTGCTGCATCTCTGGAACAAGTACGTAATATAGTTGAATACAGCGGGGTAGATGAAGGAACTTTTAACCATATTATGCGAAATCACCCGGAGCTTTTGTCTGCGGTTTCGTGGTGGTACAGTAAAGACCGTTCTGTGTTTTTGCAGGATGCGGATAGCGTTATTTTAAAAACCGGGGAAATGCTGGAAATACTGCAGCACCTGCTGGAGAAAATACCGGAAGTAGGCAGGATTACCACTTACGCCCGCTCCCGTACTCTTTCCCATAAAAGCACAGAAGAATTAAAGGAACTCAAGGAGGCAGGGCTTTCCCGGGTTCACGTTGGGCTGGAAAGCGGATGCGACGAGGTTTTAGAATATGTAAAAAAAGGCGCCACTTCCACGCAGCAGGTTGAGGCCGGTAAAAAGGTAAAAGAAGCGGGTTTAATATTAAGTCACTATATTATACTGGGACTGGGAGGAAGAAACAAGTGGAGGGAGCACGCCATAAAAACAGCGGAAGTAATAAACCAGGTAGACCCGGATTTTATCCGGGTAAGGTCCCTGGCCCTGCATTCACTGGCCCCGCTTTCCGAAGAGTATCAGGCCGGGAGGTTTAATCCCATGAATGATGAAGAGGTTGTAAGGGAAGAAAGGCTTTTGCTGGAAAACCTGGAGGGCATAACCGGAACTATTTACAGTGACCATATCTTAAACCTTTTGGAAGAAGTACAGGGAACTTTCCCGGAGGACAGGGAAAGGATGTTGGAAGTCATTGATAATTTTTTAGCCCTCTCCCAGGAAGAGAAAGAAATTTTTATCCTGGGCAGGCGCACAGGCATTTTTCGTTATTTAAACGACCGCTTTAACTCTTCCGGAAGAGAGCGGGCAAAGAAGATTCTTGAGCAGCTAAGAAAGCAGGGGACTGATACGGAAGAATTTGTACGCGAGTTAACCTTGAGGTATTTGTAACCTGAATTGATTAGGAGGAGAGTGAAATAATGTTCCCGGTAAAGGTAAAGGAGATTGTTATGGACCAGTCGCACAACCCGCTGCTACTGCTGGTGGATATGGAGGAAAATGATGTGCTTCCTGTGGGGGTAGGTTTTTGGGAAGCTCAGGCTATAGCCTTGAAGCTGAGAGGCCAGTCAACACCCCGCCCCATGACCCATGACCTTATGGGGTCTATATGCGGGGAACTGGGGGCGGAGGTGGAAAAGATTGAAATTTACGATGTTTACGAGGACACTTTTTATTCCAACATACACCTGAAAAAAGGTGAAGAAGAAGTTATTGTGGATGCAAGGCCCAGTGATGCTATTGCCCTGGCCATGACGGTGGGAGCGACCATATACTTATCTGAAAAGCTGGGTTCTTATACGGTATCCATTAAAGACCTGGTAATAGAAGATGAAGATGACGGAACTGCGGATGACGAAGAAGGTCCTACTTTACATTAAGATCGCTTTGCTATAGGGGGTGCTGGCTGTTAAGCAGAAACAGCCAGCTATTGCTCCTGTTGCCCGCTTGCTAACTGCTATCCGGTTTCCGCGGGTTGTTTTCTTGTCCGGGGGGAGTACCGTTTGGTTTTTTCCCCGGCACATTGTTATTGTCACTTTCTTTTCCTTCATCTTTGTCTTCGTCTTTGTCATCTTTGTCTTCATCTTTATCTTTCTGCTGACGCTGACCTGGTGCCTCCGGGTTTTTTTGCTCATTATCTTTTTCCCGGGGCGATTCGTCTAATTCAGGCGGGTGGTCCTCTTTGTGACCCGGCGGCTCCTCTTCGTCACCTGGTTTTGGTTTTTCTTCCTGAACCTCCCTATCCGGCATTTGCCCTGGAGGTTCTTGCCCTTCCGGAGTGCGATGTTCATCTATTTTTTCCTCCCCCTCCTTATCAGTGCCTGTATTATTATTTATATCTGCATTATTTACCTCTTTATCTTCAGCATTTTCTTTTTCCCGGTCTTCCGGCCCGTTTCTATGGGCGGGCGGGATATCTTCCTGACCTGGTGGTGTTTCCCGTTCCTCGGGGCGTTTTTCTTGTCCCGGTGGTCCGTTTTCGTGCCCGGGTGGAGTATCTTCCTGGCCGGGTGGTGTTTCCGGGGGGCCTATGTTAATATCAGGGGGCAGTTCTTTTGATTTTTCTCTAAGTTTTTCCGCTACCAGCGCCGCACTTTTTTCTTTTATTTCCGAGGCAGAGTAAGAGGTGTCAGTTTCCCGGCAGGCCTGCATAAGAATCATTCTGTTGGCGTTTAATTTTTCTCTTTTGGCTTCATTTATAATATCCGGGTCCAGTGCTTTTTCCGAAATCTCGTTGAACCACAGGTCGTAGTCCAGCGATGCCTCCTGCAGGGTTTCTTCCAGGTGGCTTTGTACCCGGGAAGAAATTTTATCTTCCCCTTCTCCTGAGTCGCTTTTGTGAAGCATAGAAATAACCAGGGTATTGTTTATATCTTTATTAATGTAATTCATTTTTTGAGCCCGGGCAAATACACGGGTAAAACCTTCTTCCCAGGTATTATTTTTCAGGGAGCCAGTTTCGCTTAAAAGCTTTTCTCCTTTTTCATTAAAGGCATCTGCCTTAATTATTTGTTCGTTTCTATTTAAATGGAATTCCAGGCTCGGGTTGATATCGACAGCTACCTGGGTAACTACTTGCTGGTACTGCACCCACCAGTAGGAAATACCAAAAAACAATAGCAGTACCGCGGCCACTGCAGACAAAGCCAAGACCCTGCTTCTTCCCCTGCCGGTAGGAGATAGAGAAGAAAAGCTGTATTCTATCTCTTCTCCTACCCGGGGAAGGGGGGTGGTATAATAAGGAACATTTTTAACCTCACGATCCGGGGTTAATAACAGCACGTACTTCTTTTTAGGGTAAACTTTTAAAACAATGCCTCTGCCCTGTTGTTTTTCATTCATGGTTTTCATCCCCTTTGGGAGAAAGATGCAGGTACGACCTTAAGTAAACCAGTTCGGGGTTGCTCATTATCAGAGTCAGTGCAACCAGATAAGGCCGCCCTTTTTTTAAAACTTTTATAGATAAGCCGGTGGCTTTTGACAGCCCCTTTAGCGGCAGTTGTTTTTTTTCCCGGAGATGCTGCAACAAGATGGGATGATTAACCAGAGTTTGAGCAGCTTTCACCAGGTTTTCCCGGGTATCCCGGTGTCGGGGCGCTTTTTTTTCCAGCACCTCCATTGAAAGTTGGTAATCATGCAGTTCCTGGCTTAAGATTTCTATCTCCATCTTTCGTTCCAAAGTTTCTCTTTGACGAAGGTACTCTTTAAAAGAAACTTTTGCTTCCAGAGAAACACCCGTATATTCTTCATCCTCTTCCTTTTGGTTCTCCAGTGGGGCCAGGCGGTGTTTCCCTTCTTTTCTAAAGTAATCTACCAGCCTTCTCTGTATAACCATCCTGGAGTAATTATAAAAACTAACGTTTTTAGAGAAATCGTAACCATCTATAGCTTCGTTAAAGGCCAAAAGGCTTATACTCAGCTCATCGTCGTTATCCCAATCCAGGTGCCTGCGACAGTACCTGGAAGCTGTTTTTAATATAAAATTATAACTGTTCTCCAGGATAATTTCCCTGGCTTGTATATCCTGGTTTTGAGCCTTTAAAAGTAAATCTTTCCAGGGATGTTCTTGCAAGTTGTAACACCCTTTATATTATTATTCGTAACTTGAAAGCGTTATTGAGGTACCACAATAAACTAATTTAATAAAAAAATTCTTCAAAGTTAAATTAAATCCCTTTAAAATTAGGAGTGTAAAATAACCGGTACATAAAAATAATGGTGAAGCAGCAGACTAAAAATAAGGAGGTTCAAAAAAATGAACGTAGGTGTATATTTTTTAGAGCTCAGCATACTGGGTGCCGGGTCTCTAAAGGACAAAAGAAGGGTAATTAAAAGTATAGTGGAAAGGGTTCGTCAACGCTATAACGTATCTATAAGTGAAGTAGGCGAGATGGATAACTGGAGGAAAGCGGAAATAGGTATAGCGGCGGTAAGCGCTGACAATTCCGGCACCGACAGGGTGATGCAGAAAGTATTTAACTTTATTGATAATGATGAAAGAGTAGAGGTAGTAAATTACTCTTTTCACAACGTATAAAAATAATTGTCCCGGTAACGGGAAAGATATAAAATGAGTATTGCCTGTTGCAAAAACACACCAAAACCTTGCTCGTAAAATGTAAGAAAGCAGAATTGATAATATGGCCCTGGAAATATTTTTCAGAACGATTTTTATATACCTGGTAGTTTTAGTTTTAATACGTTTAATGGGAAAAAGAGAAGTGGGGGAATTGTCTGCGTTTGACCTGGTAGTAGCAATAATGATCGCCGAAGTAGCGGTGTTTCCCATGGAAGAACTGGATACCCCGTTATACATAGGAATTGTACCGGTGCTAACCCTGGTGGGCGCGGAGATATTTTTCTCTTTTTTGTGCTTAAAAAGCCAGCTGGTCAGGAGAGTAATTAACGGTTCACCCTCGGTAATTATTTCCCGAGGGGAAATTATGGAAAAAGAGATGCGCAAGCTCCGGTATAATGTAAATGACTTGCTGGAGCAGCTTCGGGAGAAGGATGTAGTTGATATATCCGACGTTCAGTACGCTATACTGGAAACTTCTGGCGAGCTCAGCGTAATCTTAAAATCTGAAAAAAAACCTCTTACCCCATCGGATCTTAATTTAAAAGTGCCTGAAGAAGAAATCCCCGCCACAGTGATTATCGACGGCGAAGTTCAACGTGAAAACCTTGAAATTATGGGGTTAGATGAAGCCTGCCTGGGTGAGAAACTAAAGAAGGAAAAAGGGGTAAGCATAAGCCAGGTTTTGTATGCCAGCCTGGAAAGCAGCGGAGAAATGTATGTTAGTTTAAAAGAGCGGTCCCGCACTGTACAAAAAAGGGGGGGAAGGAAATGGTAGCGGTAAACAGGCCCCTGGATTATGCCAAGCACCTGGTGCGAAAAACGGTTAAACCGGGTGATCGGGTAATAGACGCAACTGCCGGAAACGGCAAGGACACCCTGTTTTTGGCTGATCTGGTAGGAGAAAGAGGAAAAGTTTTTGCCTTTGATATCCAGGAAGAAGCAATTAGCACAGCCAGGCAAAAGTTGTACGAAGAAAATCTGCTGGAAAGGGTAGAATTGATCTGCGACAGTCATGAGAATATAAACTGTTACTTGGACCGCGGTAAAATTAGCGCAGTAAAATTTAACCTGGGTTACCTGCCGGGAGGGCACCATACTATAACTACGCAGGCGGAAGCTACCCTGAAATCGGTATTAAAATGCCTGGAGTTGCTAAAAAAGGGAGGAATAATTACCATAGTGGTGTACACCGGGCACCCGGAAGGCAAAAGAGAAAAGAAAATACTGGATCATGAGCTGAGTTTAATTTCTCAGGATACCTGTACAGTGCTCAGTTACCGCTGCATTAACCAGAAAAATTATCCACCGGAACTGTTAGTCGTGGAAAAATTGTAGGATCAATTAACTGCAAAATTTAAAATAAGGAAATATTTATACATTCATTGTATCGGAACTTAAATTATGTTAAAATGTAGAGTGATTTTAATCACAAGTGTTTGGTAAAAAACAAAAAAGCAATTTTTTTTTCGGTTTAATTTAATAAGGGGAAAGGAGAAAAAAATAAGAAAATGCCTGATAGTAATTATACACCTCAGACAGTTGTTAAAAGGCTCCCGGTGTATTTAAGGGTATTGGACAACCTGCTACGCAGGGAGGTAGAAGTGATCTCCTCCAAAGAATTAAGCAGCGAAACAGGTTTTACCGCAGAGCAGATACGCAAAGATCTTGCTTATTTTGGAGCCTTTGGGACCAGGGGAACTGGCTATCAAACCAGTTATCTGAGGGAAAAGATATTAAAAATAATTGGATTGGACCAAAAAACTCCTATAATTATTATAGGTGCCGGGCATTTGGGGATCGCGCTGACCCGTTATAACGTTACTAACAATCCCTATGTAAGAGTTATAGCAGTATTTGACAATGATCCTGAAGTAGTTGGTCAGAAGATAATGCATATAGAAATTCTTGGTGTTTCCGAAATGGAAAGGATAATCCGGGAATACAACATAAAAGTGGCCGTACTGGCGGTTCCTGCCGATAAAGCACAGCAGGTTGTAGATGAGCTAACCGGTTACGGTATCAGGGCGGTCTTGAATTTTGCTCCAACCAAGATAAACGTTCCCGCAGGTATACAGGTTCATAATGCGGACCTGGCTATTGAGCTGCAGAGCCTGATATATTACAGTTCCAGCGAGGAAGAAAGAATGAACCGCCTGAAAAAAAGCAAGGAAAAAAAAGGGGAAAAAGAGATAGAAACCGGGCAATAGAAGGAAAAAGACCAGCGAACCCTTAATTTCAGGAGGCACAGCCGAAAATGATAAAAGTTGAGCCGGGCTGCAGATTTATTGTTTTGGTTTGACTTTTTTTTTTATATCAGGTATACTAATACTCGCAAGCGGAGCTGCGGAGCTGTGGTGTAGCGGTTAACATGCCGGCCTGTCACGCCGGAGATCGCGGGTTCGATTCCCGTCAGCTCCGCCATTTTATGCCGAGATAGCTCAGTAGGTAGAGCAGTGGACTGAAAATCCACGTGTCCGCGGTTCGATTCCGCGTCTCGGCACCACCTGCGAGCGGGAGTAGCTCAGCGGTAGAGCATCGCCTTGCCAAGGCGGGGGTCGCGGGTTCGAATCCCGTCTTCCGCTCCATTTTTTTAGTAGCTTAAAATCGAATATTTTTAGTTATAACAAGGCGACATAGCCAAGTGGCTAAGGCGGGGGACTGCAAATCCCCTATTCCCCGGTTCGAGTCCGGGTGTCGCCTCCATTTATTTAATGCCGGGATGGCGGAAATGGCAGACGCAGGGGACTTAAAATCCCTCGGGTATACACATACCCGTACCGGTTCAAGTCCGGTTCCCGGCACCACTTCTAGACAAACCGTCAGTAAAGCTGGCGGTTTCTTTCATTATGCGGATTTCTTCTTTTTTTTCGTAGAACTACGACTTCAACATCTAGCTTGCGGAGCACGTTTCTAAATTTAATTTCTGCTGAATTGCAATAGAAAAATAATCTGTTGTAAAACCTGATAATGTAGAGAAAGCTCCAATTTGTAATTACAATCGAAAATCATTCCCACTTAAAGCCAAAATTATAAGCGCTTAATAATTATAAGCGCTAAATGATGATCATCATTTAGCAAAATCTGGGTGAATTAATTCGGTATGAATTTCCATTAATATTCCTGGAAGTTTGATACCGGATTGCCTAAGGTTCTATTACCTGGATCCAGGTAGTGCCGCTGCTGGTATCCAGCCGGGAGCCGTCTTCAAAATAGTATTTGGTTGAGCCTTCTACTTTTCTCCAGGTAAGGGGATATTTGCGGCCTTTTTCGTAGAGGGTGCCTTGACCTTCTCCCTGCAATTCAATATCTACCAGCGGGGTTCCAGGGATGCTCCGGTGGGGCGTTTCCCGGAGGATAACCCTGCAGGTGTTAAGCTGTTCACCGTTAATATCTTTGTGGGGCTGGCGGTTTATGTAGCGCCGGTATAGTTCCGCTTCGGGATCGTAGTCATAGGAAACCTGGTTGTTATGGTAGTATTCGATGGAAATTACGTGTTCATCAGTGTTTTCTTCATTTTTCCCGTGTTTTTTATAATCCGCTTCTACTTTATCTAAAGGGGTCCCTTTTTCGCGGGGCATTTCTTCGCTGCCGGCGGTTTCCCGCAGGTTTTTCATATTGGTATAAAGATTGTGGGGGCTGGGCCGGGAGTTGTCCCGCCAGAACAGGTTCGAGCTGGACAGGTGCTGCAAGTCCAGGCCGCTTATCTGTGCGGCAGTGTAATCAGAGTAGCCGCCGTGGGCGACTACCCCTCCGTATTCAAGGGCTTGATGAGCCATGTAAGGTCGCAGGCTGCGTACTGGCCCGATAGTAAAATCTTCTTCGAAGGGAAGATCATAAAAGGCCAGAAAACGGGTAATACCTCCTTCCACCATGAATTCATAGACCCGGGTGGCATGTTGCAGGCCTGACTGCGGGCGGGCGCGTTCGATATTGTCAATGACTACTCCCACGGGCTGCACGGGATCGGGTTCTATTTCTTTTTTTGGCTCTTTTCTTTTTTTATCTTCTTCAACCATGTTTTGCTGATCTTTGTTTTCATCTTCCGAGTGATCTCCATTGGAGCATCCGCCTGCGGAAGCTATTAACACCGGTACGAGGATTGCCAGAGCCACCAGTGCGCGCCATCCTGGCTTTTTTACATTGCCTGAGAACATTGTTTTCCTCCTTGTACTGTATTTAAACATGTTAAAATTATCCTGTGATGCAGGCTAAAGCGGCAATGCCGTTACTGTTACAGTTATTATACCTTACTGATGCTCATTTTGTATAGCAGTACAGGAATATGACATATTTCGACCGGGATAAAAAAAATTAATATTCAGCTGTTTTTGGTTGTTTAATTGAAATTCCGGTTAAATTTTGCAGTTATCCCGCGGTTCTCCACCTGAAAAGATAGGAAGAGAAGGGAAGGGCCAAAACATTTAAAGCACTTCCATAATTTGCATAAGGGCGGGGCCCAGAAGGATAATGAAGATAGCGGGGAAGATAAAAAATACCAGGGGGAAAAGTATTTTAAT
>PWGO01000139.1 GCA_003554525.1 Syntrophomonadaceae bacterium
CAATCTCCTACAGGCCAGCTGTGAAAACAACCCTGAAGAAAACAACGAACATTGCAACGAACATTGCCAGGGAAAATATGTGGGGGGTACCTTATTAGAGGTCAGAAGTTTGAAGTCAGAAGTAAAAGATAAGAAAAAAAGGCCTCCATCTCAAGAAGCCAGAAACAAAATAATAACTCCTCCACATGGGGAGGAGGGCCTGGGGTTAAGTTACACATTATCCACATATATCCTGAGTAGTTTTTTTGAATAACACTTTTGTTATTTTAGTAATCTAATTCCATCTGTCATTTATCTATCGAGGGGTTTTAAACTGGGACAATGGACCTGTCCCCTTGTCCCTTTCCTTGTCCCTCCGTATGGTGGTGTGGGAGGTCGGCTACCCAAATAATGGGTAGCCTCCTACCCGATTAACTTTGATTATCTTCCGTTTCGAAATCCTTGCTGTTCTTGCTGTTCCTGCTGTCTTGCTTCTTGCTGGTTTGCTTCCCGTTGGGCCCTTAAATTAAGCCTGATTTCACAATTGCGCGGGCCATCCTCCGGACAATCTCCCCTGGTATGTGAGCTTTTTTCCTCTAAAGCTACAGTGGATTCCTCTGCCTTTTCCTCCGTCAAAAGCCCTTCTTCTTTCAGTTCTTTAATTCTCTCCAGTTTTAAGCTAATCCTTTCTTCCATCTTCTCGCAAAATTCGCCTTCCATTTTGACAGGTTCATTTTGCACCGGTTCCTGGTCGGGAGCTTCTTCTCCTTTCACTTCAGCAGGAGCCACCAGGAAAGCTGCTCCAGCTACCAGGGCTACGGTCAGGCCCAAAACCAGGCCCATTTTCTTTAACATCTTATCAACCTCCTTTGATATTTTGGGAAACAGCTGTGTTTAACTGTTCCTGTATATAAATCTAACAGGAGGTTTTGAAGATCCTGTGAAGATCCATCAATTTTTACAGTAAAAAATTAATTTAAATTCGCTTCCTTCTCCTTCCCTTGATTCTACCTGGACATCTCCACCCATGGCCCGGGTCCATTCTTTTACCAGGGAAAGCCCCAACCCGCTTCCTCCTGTATCTCTGGAACGGGAATCATCGGCGCGGTAAAATCTCTCAAAAATGTAGGGGAGCTTGTGCGCAGGGATTCCCGGGCCGTTATCTGAAACTGAAACCACGGCCCAATTTTGAGATTTCTCAGCTAACAGGGAAAGTTTAACCATACCCCCTTCGCCGGTATGGCGCTGTGCATTCTGTAGCAGATTTTTGATGGCAGCGTGCAACAGCTTCCTGTCTCCTTTTATTACTAGCTCTTGTTCGGGAGCCTGGTATTTAAATTTTATATTCCTGGCTTCCAGCAGCGGTTTCACCTCTTCGTACACGCTTTTCCCGGTTTCGTTAAGATCCAGTGGCTCCAGGTTTACAGCTTTGTCCTCCACCTCGGCCAGGGCCAGTTGGTGTAAATCAACGGTAAGATAGTCCAGGCGCTCCAGCTCTTTTAAGGTATGCTCCAGGTTTTCCTGGTTTGCCGGCAGGACACCGTCATGGAAGGCTTCCAGGTACCCCCGCAGGGAAGAAACCGGGTTTCTTAATTCATGTGATATATCCTGTGTGAGTTTTTTCTTCAAGTAGTTGCTTTTTTCTATGTGTTCGGCCATGGAGTTAAAGCTCTCGGAAAGCTTTTTTATCTCTTGTGGTCCCCGGCGGGAAGCTCGTCTTTTCAGGTTGCCATTCTTTAACTCCTCCGCAGCTACCTGTAAATTATACACTGGCCTGCCAATGGAAACTGATATGCCGGCGCTTAAGAAAAGGGAGAGCACCAGGGACACGGCACCGCCGGCCAGCACACTGTTCCTAAGGCGGGTACGGAAATCCATTTCCACGGGGGTAAGAAACCCCATCTCCCGATCCCGGTCCAGGGGTATAACCGTTACACTCTCCAGGTGAGTTCCGTCTATAACCAGGGGATGGGTGCTTTCTTCCAGAATACTGCGGTCATTTCTTTTTTGATGGGGCATATCTTTTCCCCTCTGGTGATGGTCGTGGGTATCGTGAACCACTTCCTCCTGTTTATTGTAAACAATTATCCTTACATTTTGACTCCTGGCAAGGTGGTTGAGCTGGGACAAACGCAGCCTGTCGTTTTCTGCCCTGTCTTTAAAAAAACTGGTTACCGCTTCCACAACATTTTCTACTTTTCTTTCTTCCGCTGTTTTAATAAAGTGCTCAAAATCCTCTTCAATAGCCCTGTCAGTATAAATACCTGTCAGCAGCAGTGCCGCTGCACTTACAAACCAGAGTGCAAGAAAAAGGCGGAAAAAAAGGCTGTTAAACATGCATCATTTCTCCTTTGAACTTTTTTGCGCCTCTCCAAATTGGTAGCCGGCACCAAAAACAGTTTTTATAAAAGAAGGATTCCCGGGATCAGGTTCCAGTTTCTTGCGGAGATTTTTGATATGGGCGTCTATGGTACGGGACTCCCCTTCCCACAGGTAACCAAAAACGCTTTCGGCCAGTTTTTCCCGGGAAAATACCTTTTTAGGGTAAAGGGCCAGAAGCTTTAAAATTCCGTATTCCGCTGGAGTAAGGAAAACTTCTACTCCCCTTAAAAAAACCCGGTGCGAAAAAGTATTGATAGTAAGGGGCCCGTGTTCAATTATGTCTTCCAGGCGACGTCCTGAATGCTGTTCTATCCTGCGCAGCACAGTTTTAACCCGTGCCGCAACCTCCCGGGGGCTTACCGGTTTAACCAGGTAGTCGTCTGCCCCCAGGCCCAGCCCTTCCAGCTTGTCGTCTTCCCTGCCCCTGGCGGTTAGCATTATAATGGGAACACTGCTTTCTTTACGTATTTCACGGGCAATTTCTTCTCCCGGTATTCCCGGGAGCATCAGGTCCAGTATCAGCAGGTCAGGCTGCTCCCGGTAAAACAGCTCCAGTCCTTCCCTGCCGTTACCGCAGTCGAAAACTTCGTATCCCTCCTGCTTTAGGTAAGCTTTTATCACCTTGACCAGTCCCGCTTCATCTTCTATAATTAAAATCTTTTTCTTGTAGGTAGTGGTATCCGTGTTTGACAAACTGTTTTGCCTCCTGCATGTGTATTTTTACACATCTTTTTAACTAATAGTATCATACTTTTTGCATCAATTCACTTAAACTGCTTTTAGTGGCAGGGGGATAAAATATGAAACGGGAGTCCGGATTTGCCATAGGGGCAAAGAACATTATGAGCGTAACCGGGCTTTAATTTGATTTTTTTCTTTTTCGTTTGTATTTTCAATATTTCTCCTGTTAAGCATAATCCCGGCTATTATTGCTGTAACCGGAATGGCAACGACAAGACCTATACTTCCGGCTATACCCCGGACTATCTCAGTTGCAATTAGATCCATATTTATAATTCTTAACCAGTTCACGTTGTCGTAGGTAATTAAAAGTAGTAAAGGAATAGAGCTTCCCACATATGCCAGAATTAGAGTGTTAGCCATGGTTGCCATAATGTCTCTTCCTACGTTCATGGTTGATTGTACCAATTGGTAAAGTGAAATTTTGGGGTTAACTTCTTTTAATTCTGTAGCAGCTGATGCTACAGACATCCCCACGTCAGAAACTGCTCCCAGGGAACCGATTATAATTCCTGCAAACAAAAGCCCCCTGATATCTATTTTTTCTCCCAGGTAAAATAAAGTCTGGGCTTCCTCATCACTAAAGCCGGTAAGGTGAGAGACTTCCCCAATCCAAAACGCCAGCAAACCTGCCACAAGGACACCACAGGCTGTTCCCAGGATAGCAGCAAAAGACTTTGCATTTATTCCTCCAATTACCAGAAGAATAAAAACAATAATTCCTACGGCGCATAGGGTAGATAAAAGGATGGGGTTGTAACCTTCCCATAACAGGGGTAGCATTACTTTTACAAGTACCAGTCCGGTAAATGCTATAGTCAACAAAGTTTTCCATCCCTGCTTCCTTCCAACCAGAAGAAGCAGTATAACAAATAATACAGCCAGGTAGTATATTCCCCGATCTCTTACCATGTCGTGAATAAATATATTTTCAATAGTTCCATCGGGAGCTGTTTTTACACCCAGGATAACCTCCATACCTTCTTCTATATCGGTTTCGGCGTAATGGTCATCTTCGCGGTGGTAATAAAAATAATTTGTAGTGTCGCCCTGGTATGGCCCGGTGGTAATTTTTAGCTTGGCTTCTCTTTCTATAAAATCACCCTCATGGGGGTGTTCTTCTATGGAGATTACTTCTCCCCGGTAGTAATTTATATTTATTTCTTCGTGTTCTGTATGGGCATGGGCATGGGCATGGTCGGGGGTAAGCAATAAAACCAGGGTGGCCACAAAAATAAAAACCAGAATAAAAGAAAATAAAATACCAGGTTTCTTAAGCATTTAAACACCTTCCTTTTTTGTTTCTGCTGAATGGTAATGTCTGGAGGGACAATGGACCTGTCCCCTTGTCCCTGCCTTGTCCCTGCGCTTACCGTGTAAGGTGCTTAATCACCTCTGCGTGCGGCTTTTTCCCTTTTGTTTCGGTTCAGCACTTTTTTACGCATGCGGATAGACTTAGGGGTTACTTCAATTAACTCCTCTTCCTCGATGTATTCCATGGCCTGTTCCAGGGCAAAAACTGTAGGCGGTGTAAGGCGGATATTTTCATCAGCCGTCCCGGCCCGCACGTTGGAAAGATGTTTTTTCTTGCATACATTGATATCCAGGTCCTCTTCCCGTGAATTTTCACCTACTATCATTCCGGCATAAACCTGGTCCCCGGGATTTATAAAAAGCACCCCCCGGCCTTCCGCCTGGTGTATACCGTAAGCAGTTGCTTCCCCGTTTTCCGAAGCAATAAGGACCCCGCGCCTCCGGCCGGGAATCTGTCCTTTACAGGCGCCGTATTCTTCGAATATATGGTGCATGATTCCTTCTCCCCTGGTTTCCGTTAGCAGCTCGGAACGGAAACCTATTAATCCCCTGGCCGGCACTATAAACTCCAGTTTAACTGTATTTTCTCCCGCGGGTTGCAGGTTGACCATCTCCCCCCGCCGGTAGCCCAAATTTTCAATAATACTGCCGGAATAAGCCCCGGGTAAAATAATATAAAGGCGCTCAAAAGGTTCATACAGTTTGCCTTCTGTCTCTTTAAGTATAGGCCTGGGCCTGGAAATTTGCAACTCATATCCTTCACGCCGCATGTTTTCCACCAGGATGCCCAGGTGTAGGTCACCCCGCCCCGATACCTGGAAAGTTTCTGGTGAGCCGGTATCCTCCACCCGCAGGCTGACATTAGATTCCGCCTCTTTGCGCAGGCGGTTTCCTATCTGGCGGGAAGTAACGTACTGTCCTTCTTTTCCGGCAAAAGGGCTGTCGTTGGTCAAGAAGTTCATGCTTACCGTAGGTTCATCGATGGATAGCATGGGAAGGGGGGAAGGGTTTTCGGGACAACTTATGGTTTCCCCGATATTAACCCTGTCTATTCCCGCTACAGCAACTATATCACCGGCAGAGGCCTGTTCGGTTTCCTTTCTTTCCAGGCCCTGGTGTGTCCAGAGCTTGCTTACCTTATGTATTTCCACGCTACCGTCTCTTTTACATAGGCCCACTTTCTGCCCGGTATAAATACGTCCGTTTTGAATTCGGCCCAGACCTATTCGGCCCACGTAATCACTGTAATCCAGGGTGTTTATCTGGAGTTGCAGCACGTGTTCGGGGTCCCCCTCCGGAGGGGGTATTTCCCTGCCCATAAGATCAAACAGGGGCCGCAGGTCGACACCGGGATCTTTCAAGTTCAGCGTAGCGGTTCCTTTAAGGGAAGAGGTGTACACCACCGGAAAGTCGAGCTGCCAGTCTTCAGCTTCCAGCTCGACAAACAGGTCGAAAATCTCATTTAATACTTCTTCGGGTCGGCCGTCCGGGCGGTCTACCTTGTTTATTGCCACTATAATACGAAGCCCAACGTTTAAAGCTTTGCGCAGAACAAACTTGGTCTGGGCCATAGGGCCGTCAAAGGCATCAACTAAAAGCAGTGCCCCGTCCACCATGCGCAGCACCCGTTCTACTTCCCCGCCAAAGTCCGCATGCCCGGGTGTATCTACAATATTGATTTTGGTACTGCCATAGAAAACTGCAGTATTCTTGGACATAATAGTTATACCTCGTTCCCGTTCCAGGTCGTTGGAGTCCATTACCCGTTCAACTACCTGCTGGTTTTCACGGAACACCCCTGATTGGCGTAAAAGTCCGTCCACCAGGGTGGTTTTGCCGTGGTCTACGTGAGATATGATGGCAATATTTCTGATGTTTACTCTCTTATTCTTCTCCAACAGTGATTACCTCCGTTTTGGTAGAAAAATTCAGGCTAAAATTCTTTCCAGCGCGTGATTTTAAAAGCCAGTATTATAGATGCCGCTGCAAACGCCAGGGCAATTAAAAAAGGCTGAAGGGCTTCAGCATGGTTTTCCAGGTTCATGGATTGTATAAGGCCCTGGTGGAAATAATAACATTTAGTACGACTATTCACTAACTAAGCATATTGCCTGCGTTTCTGTAACTTTACTGTTACTGAAAAAACAGCAATTAGCACCATGGCCGCCCCGGCTCCTACCACTACAAGGATTTCTACCGGTTCAACCTCTATCCTTTTTATTATTATACCGGAAAAAGCCCAAAGTGCCACCAGGTTTATTGCCAGATCTCCCCGGTATTTCATAAATATCATGGTGATAAAAGCGGCCACTGCAATTAAAAATATCGTCCACAGGGGAGAAGTTCCCAGCTGGTGGTATCCAAGATCTACCAACAAGGCATTAGTATTAGCCAGAGTTGCAACTACTATCCAGCCCAGGTAGATTTGAAAAGGAAGGTGAACCAGGATCTTTTCTGTCAAGCTGGTTTTTCTTATTCCAATCCCCAGGTTTAGATATATTTTAAGCAGCACCAACAGCAGTAATACCATTATTACGAGGGAAAGAGTGGTCCACATATAGTGCCACGCAAAAATCCATCCCGCGTTTAGCAGGCAGGAGAGAAAAAAGAGGTAACCTGTACTGTGAAGAAAAGGGTTTTCCTTTTTATGGGATCTCAAAATATCACGGGCCTGAAATATCACCAGAAACAGAAGTAACAAGTAAATAACTCCCCAGATAGAAAAGGTTATTCCTGCAGGAGTAAACAGGTTGGGAAACTGGTCTGAAAGCTCGCCGGTGGTCATGTTGTTTATTGGCATTGCGTTAGCGGCATAATTAACGGTAACCATTATTATAAAGCCCAACAGGTTTAGCAGCTGCAGCGTGATTTTTTCCTGCATCGGTGCACCTCCAAAATATTTAATTTAACGGTGCTAATAAGCGCATTTTTTAAAGCAGTTTTTCCATCTCCTCGGGCTCAAATCCCTTCACCAGGATGTTACCGTCTGTAAGAAGGGGGCGCCGCATAGCCCGGGGATTTTTTACCATAATCTTGCCCGCTTCACTGGAAGTAACTTTTTCCGGGTCTGCCCCCGTATCCTTAAAGGCTTTGCTTTTGGGATTCAACAAGTCGCGAACTTCAACTCCACCCAGGGAAGCCAGCTCTTCCAGCTCTTTCATGTCGGGAGGTTCTTTTAAAATATCACGGTACTGGTAATCAGCCTGCTTTTCCGAAAGCCACGCTTTCGCTTTCTGGCAGGTTTTTCAAGTTGGAAAACAGTAAAACTTCAACACCTGTCTGACCCTCCTGTCATTATATTTTGGGGGAGACAGCATAAAACTATTTTGCGTCTCCCCCGGAATTATTTTATTCGCCTATCTTCCAGACTTCCCAAACCCGGCCTACCAGGTCGGGCCCGGGCTGAAGGGTTTTCTTACCCGGCTGCCATCCGGCAGGTGTAGGCTCCCCGGTTTTTCTTACGTGTTGGAATGCCTTTACCTGGCGAACCAGTTCCTCAAAATTACGGCCTACCGGCGGAGTAAGGACTTCCATAGCCTGGATGATCCCGTCCGGATCAATAATAAACCTGCCACGGATGTTCACCCCGTTTTCTTCATCATGCACCCCGTACAGCTTGCCTACACGCCCACCGGTGTCGGAAAGCATGGGGAAGGGAACTCCCCCGGAAACCATCTTGGAAAGTTCCTGCTCCTGCCATATCTTGTGGGTGAACTGGCTGTCCACGCTGCAGGAAAAAACTTCGACATCCAGGTCCTTCAACTCTTGATATCTGGCGGCAACTGACGCCAATTCTGTAGGTCAGACGAAAGTAAAGTCACCGGGATAGAAACAGATGACTATCCATTTTCCAAAATAATCGGATAGCCTGATCTTTTGGAAACCACCTTCAACAAAGGCATTGGTTTCAAAATCGGGTGCTTTTTTACCTACTCTTGCAATATTTACTCCTTCTTCACAACTCATTATCCATTCCCTCCTTTTATTAATACATCACCGGCATTACCGGGATGTTGAGTCCTGTAATCTATTATTGCATTAGTCACATGTTGTTTAGTTATGTGCTGTAGTTAAAGCCAGCCATATTTTTATTCAGGCACACCTTAAACTATTGAAGCTTGGAAAAGTTACAAATTTAAATGCATTACAATCATATTGTACCCTTTCAAATTCATGTAGTCAACAGTACCGTGTATTTTTTCGATCAATTATTAACCGTTTTGCCTCAAGTTACTTGTTTTGTTTCCATAAAATTATACCAAATTCTGAATACTGAATACTGAATACTGAAAAACTGTTTTTTTGGGGAGAGGAGGAATTCAAATTATCAAGAAGAATTTTAATGATATGACACTCTTGATACAGAGTCATTCTGCTACAATAATAAAGACAAGGAGGAATAAACTTGAAACCATTTACCTGTCAGATCTGTGGAGAGACATACCTGGGGGAACAGCTGCCGGATCGATGCCCTTATTGCGGAGCCAGCTTTGTATACCTGGTACCTTCTGCGTTGTAGGGTCCCGAATAATTTTTTCCGCACTTTTAATTTTTTCACCTTTAATTTTTCCCTTGGAAGGCACAGGGACAACCTCCACCGGTAGCAGTTTCATTGTATTACCCAGAATATACTCCTTGCCCGGGAATTTGTACATTAGAATATTTCTGGTCTCAGTTATAGAAAACTCGCTTATTAGCAACCTAAACTTGTTGCCTTGAGCGTAATTAAGCAGCGCCCGCTCTGGACCGTCAAAAAGCATACCTGAAACAAGTATATTTGTATCAACCATTATTTTCACTGGAATACTCCTTTGACAGTCGCTCCCGAATTGTTTCCAGCTCTTTGTTCAGCTCTTCTTGCGTTATCCCTTTATTTTTGACTTCACTCTCTATTTCCTTTAGCAGCATATCCAGGGAAGAAACAGGTTCTAAAACAATTTTGTTATCCTCAAGGTATACTTTCACTTTGGTTTTATTATCGATCTTAAGTTGTTCTCTTAACTCTTTAGGAATGGTAATCTGTCCTCTTTCAGTAGGAGAGAGAATTCTTTCTTCCATGAGAGCACCTCCTTTTAAATTGATCATATCAAGTATTCTTACTGTAAGCAATAAGAAGTATGCAGCAAGTATACAAAAAAATTAAACTCAGTGGGCGGAGGTATTTTTATGCGGGTTACGGTAAAGGAGCAGCAGGTTTTGCGCGCCGCCGAAATCCTCTCGCGCTTCAACGGCGTATGCGCTCTTTTGCCTGGCAACCACGACTACTAAACTCCCCACAGCAACCTGTGGGAAAGCCTGCAAAAGAATGCTGCGGAAAACCTGGTGCTGCTGGTGGAGCTTGCCCCATGCGATTTACGCGATTACGGCCTGGAGGTAGCCTTATACCCCGTGCCCTGCCACAGCAGGCATGAGTCCGGCCTGAGGTGGGAGAATCAGGGAGTTTTAATATTGAAATAAAAGAATGTATATGTTACTATATGAGTAAATAGTCATATAGTAACATAAAATATTTTTATAAGGTGAGGTGTTTTGTCTGTGAAAGCTTGTTCCCTGCAGGCGGAAATATTTAAGGCTCTGGCACACCCTACCCGTTTACAAATAGTAGAGCTTCTAAGGGAGGGGGAAAAGTGCGTATGCGAAATCGTGCCCGAATTAGGTATGGAGCAATCTAATGTATCCCGCCATCTTAACCATTTAAAAAAAGAGGGCGTGGTATCCTGCCGCAAGGAGGGTTTAAAAGTCTACTACCGGGTCAGTGATCCCGGCGTATTTCAAATGGTGGACCTGTGTACGGAGATGTTAAAGAAACACTGGGAAAGCAAACAAGATGCGCTGATTTAACTTGCTCAGATTAATAGAAATAAAAATAAGGAGGGTTTCTGTAATGAAGGTTAAAATTTTAGGACCCGGGTGCAAAAACTGCCAGGCTCTGGAGAAAGAGGTCATTAATGCCCTGGCGGAGTTGGGGGTAGCTGCTGATGTGGAAAAGGTAGAGGATATGAATAAAATTATGGAACACGATGTCTTGATGACGCCGGGGCTGGTTATAAATGAAAAGGTTAAAGTATCCGGCCGGGTTCCCAAGATAGATGAGATCAAGAAGTGGATAGAAGAGGAAAATTCTTAGTCAACGACCTTCCCATATAAACTTTAAGTCTTAATAATCTTATAATAAGAGCTTTTGCTTACGAAACGGGGGATAAACATGAAAGAAGTACAAAAGCTAGCCATTCTGGCAGCGGTGTTTCTGGCAGCCTACTATATACCTTTCGACCATCCCCAGGTGAAGGCTTCTATTACCGAGGCCTTCCTTATGCTTCAGGAGTACGCCCGTGAACATGTTTTGCACTGTCTTATTCCGGCTTTTTTCATTGCCGGAGCCATAGCCAATTTCATATCGCAGGGGTCGGTTATACGGTATTTTGGCGGGGCGGCACACAAGGTGCTGGCTTACTCGGTGGCCTCCGTCTCGGGCACGGTGCTGGCGGTATGCTCCTGCACGGTACTCCCCCTGTTTACCGGTATTTACAAAAAAGGAGCGGGGCTGGGGCCGGCCATAGCCTTTTTGTATTCCGGCCCGGCTATTAACATACTGGCTATTATTTTAACCGCCCGGGTGCTGGGCTGGCAGCTGGGAGTGGCCCGGGCGTTAGGAGCGGTTATTTTTGCCGTGGTAATCGGGCTTATTATGAACTACCTTTACCAAAAGGAAGAAGAAAACAGGGCTTCGGTTTCCCTGGAGAACATGGTGGAGCAGCCGGAGGAAAAACGCAGCCAGTGGCAGAATCTTTCGTATTTCCTGGTTTTAATTCTCATCCTGGTTTTTGCCGCCTGGGGCAGGCCCGAGGAAGCGGCCGGTTTCTGGTATTCTGTGTACCAGGTAAAGTGGTACATGGTTGGGGCGCTGCTGCTTATTTTGGGCTACATGGTGTGGCGCTGGTTTGACCGCGAAGATCGGGTCTCCTGGGTTAGCTCCACCTGGGAATTTGCCCAGCAGATACTTCCCCTCCTGTTTGCCGGGGTGCTGGCCGCAGGGCTGCTTATGGGCCGCCCGGAAAGCGATGCCGGATTGATACCGGTGGAGTACATCGAAGCGCTGGTGGGAGGAAACTCGCTGGAGGCCAACCTGGTGGCTTCGGTGCTGGGTGCGTTAATGTACTTTGCCACTTTGACTGAGGTTCCTATACTGCAGGGACTGCTGGGTTCCGGGATGGGGCAGGGCCCCGCTTTGGCGCTGCTTTTGGCGGGACCGGCTTTGAGCCTGCCCAACATGCTGGTTATCCGCAGTGTGCTGGGTAATAAAAAGACGGCCATTTTTATCGTGCTGGTGGCCATAATGGCGACACTATCCGGAATGATCTACGGTCATATAGTAGCTTAAAATTCCTTTGGCAGGGTGGCTTTCGGGGTTTTGGCGTTTGTGGGACTTCCGCCCCCTTGCTCCGCGAAGCGACTTCCTTCTTCCAGGACATTCGAAGATTTTGTGCATCTTTTAACGTAGCTCACTCTTTTGCTATAATATCAATCAGATGTTATAAATTAAGGGGTGGGTTCTTTTACGCACAAAACTTCCGAATGAACCCAATACGAATCGTCCCCTTGTCTTACCCTTGTCTTACCCTTGTCTTATTTTTGTTGCAAAAGATTGAGAAAAGAAAGGAGCGCTGCCCGTGGGATTAAAAGTTTTTCACACCGGGGATGTCCACCTGGATATGCTATACCGCAACCGGGGATATCCCGAAGAGGTAAGAAGCAAGTTGATGGAAGCGCGTTATCAGGTGTTGGAGCAGATGGTGGAAACAGCCAACCGGCAGGAATGCCACCTTTTTGTGGTTGCGGGGGATCTGTTCGAGCGGGTTACGGTAAAGGAGCAGCAGGTTTTGCGCGCCGCCGAAATCCTGTCGCGCTTCAACGGCGTATGCGCTCTTTTGCCCGGCAACCACGACTACTACACTCCCCACAGCAACCTGTGGGAAAGCCTGCAAAAGAATGCTGCGGAAAACCTGGTGCTGCTGGTGGAGCTTGCCCCATACGATTTACGCGATTACGGCCTGGAGGTAGCCTTATACCCCGCGCCCTGCCACAGCAGGCATGCTACCGAAAACTGCGTGGGGTGGATAAGTGAGCTCAAGGAAAAACCCGGGGTGTACTGGCACCTGGGGGTGGCCCACGGTACCCTGGCGGGTTATTCCCCGGACCTCCACCACAACTATTTTCCCATGAGTGAACAAGAGCTAACCTCCGCCGGCCTGCACTTCTGGTTCCTGGGCCATACTCACGTCCCGGTCCCCGGTGAAGACGTTTTTTACAACCGCCATTTCGCGTACTGCGGAACCCCCGAACCCGACGGTTTTGACTGCCGGCACGGTGGACAGGCCTGGGTAATAGAGCTGGAGGAAAACGGCAACACCAGAGGCACCGCAGTTCAGCCGGGAAGCTACATATTCAAGGACCTGGAGAGGGAAGTAAACGGCGAAAAGGAAATAGAAAAGCTGGTGAGTGAGCTGTCGGAAAACGGGGAAAAAACCTTGCTGCGCCTGAAACTGCGCGGTACAATGCCCCGGGAGGAATTTGAGAACCGCCATAAGATACTGGAGGAACTAAAGAAGAAAGTACTTTACCTGGAGCTTGATGATACTGACCTGCAGGTGGAAATAACCCGTGAAACCATCGGGGAGCTTTTTCCCCATCAATCTTTTCCCTACTTGCTCCTGGATTCCCTGGCGCAGAAAGGCGACCAGAGGGCCCTGCAGGTGGCATACAGCCTTATTAAAGAGGTGAAAAAGTAGCCATGTTGATAAAAAAGGTAGTCCTGGATCCTTTCGGAGGCTTTAGCGGCTGCGAATACAGCCTAAAACCGGGGTTAAACGTAGTGCTGGGGGACAACGAGGCCGGCAAAACCACCCTGGTTAACGCGGTCCACGCCGCCCTGTTTATACCCTTCCACGTGAAGAAAAACAGCGCTGACTGGAAAAACCTGATAAGCACTTATTTTCCCTATCCCCACGGCGATACCGCCCGGGTAATCCTGGAATTTGCCCGGCGGGAAGAAGAGGCCTGTTGCCGACTCCACTGCGCCTGGGGCGCCGGGAAAGAAACCCGGCTGATCCTGGAAAGTGGGGAGGAGGTTACCGAACCGTCCCGGGTGCGCGAAAAAGTGGAGGAGATATTGCGGCACGGCCGCGGAACCTGCGAAGCGGTACTGATGGCCCGCCAGGAAGAAATGGTAAGCACGCTGGAGAAGGTGCGGCAGGAAAAGAAAACACTGGGCACCCTGGCGGATATGCTGCGGGAAGTAGTGTTCCAGTCCGGCGGGGTTTCTGTAGATGAGCTGGAAGAGAAGATACTAAAGCGGCAAAAAGAGCTGGAAAGCAACTGGGATTTTGAGCGCAACACCCCCCGGGATAACCGGGATATAGACAGCCCGCACAAGAAAAACGTTGGTGCCATCCTGGATAAATACTACCAGGCGGCCAGGCTGGAAAGGCAGCTACAGGAAGCCAGGAACGCCGAAGCCAGGCTGGAGGGCGCGGTGCAGCGCTTGCAGGAAATAGAGGAAGAATACAGGGTGGTTGAGCAAAAAGAAGAGCAGATGGGGAAGATAGAGGCGGATATACAGCGCAGGAACAGCCTGGAACCGAAGCTGGAAGCTTGCAAGAGAAAGCAAAACGACCTGCTACAGCTGGTGAAAGACTGGCCCAAAAAGCAGGCGGAGATGGAGAACCTGGAGAAAGAATATAAAGAAAAGAAAAAAGATCAAGAAAGGCTGGAAGAAGAGCTTGAAGTAGCGGAAAAAGAAGCCAGCCTCAAGAAAAAAAGGGAAATTTACCGCAAAGCCCGGGATTTTAAAAATAAAATGCAGGAAAAACACCAGGAGTTAAAAAAGCTGCCGCCGGTTACCGCCGGCAAACTGGAAGAGCTGGAAGGGAAAGAAAAAGAGCTGTCGGGGCTGCGGGCCGAGCTGGGAGGCATGAAGCTAAAGTTAGTGTTTAACAGCAGCCGTTCCCTGGAGCTAAAAGTAATTTCGGGCCTGGAAGAAGGAGTAACCAGGACAGTGGAGGGGGAAACTTCTTTTGAAGCTGACGGCCGTATGGAAATTCAAGCCGGTGAGTGGTCGCTGCGGGTGCAGTCGGGGGAGAAAGATGTAGACAGCCTCTTGAGCCGCGCCAGGCAGCTGGAAAAGGAAATAGAAGAGGAGCTGCGGGAACTGGGGGTCTCCGGCATGGATGAAGCCCGCAAGGTCCGCCGGCAGGCCGGTAGCCTGGAAGAAGAGATCCGCGGCCTGGAAAGCCGCCACGCGGATGCCCTGGAAGGTCACACCTTCGAGGAGCTGGAAAAAGAGCTGCAGGCGGCGGGGGAGGAAAAGCAGGTGCGCAGCCCGGAACACATTCGCCAGGAACTGGGCAGGGTAGAAACGGTACTGGATAACAACTCCCGGCAGCATAAGAGTTTAAATGACCAGCTGGAAGAGTGGGAGAAAGAATACGGGGGGCAGGAGAAGATTCTTGAAGACATGGCCGAAGCCAAGAGCGAAGGCAAAAAGATGGAAGAAGAGCTGCAGAAACTGGCCCCGCTCCCCGGGGATTACCATGATTCTATTTCTTTCCTGCAGGAACTTAAAGAGGTAAGGGAGAGAAAAGAAAATCTCCGCAAAGAGCTGTATCAATGCCGGGAAGAAAAAATAAAGATTGAAAGTGAGATGCCCGAAGAATCCCCGGAAGAGCTGGAGAAAACCCTGCAAGAGATCCGCCGGTCCCTGGATAGCCTGAAGGAAGAAGCCAGGGCTTTGCGGGTGGTGCAAGAGGAGTTTACCCGCCTGAAAGAAGAGCTGGATGCGGACACCTTTCAACCGGTGCGGCAATCTTTTGAGGAATACCTGTATCCTGTGACCGGTTACCGCTACCGTTCGGCCAGTATGGACGGCGCGGTACCGGAAGAAATTATCTCCGATAAAGGAGAAAAGACACTACCGGTGAACCTCTTATCCCACGGAACTATCAGCGGGGTGGCCCTGGCCCTGCGGCTTTCCCTGGCAAGGCACCTGCTGCAGGATGCCGACGGCTTCCTCATGATGGACGATCCCCTGGTGGACCTGGACCCGAACCGGAAAAAACAGGCCGCGGAGATACTTAACCGGGCCGCCGAAGAAGTGCAGATCATCATAACCACTTTCGACCCCAACACGGCTGAGCTTTTAGACGGCCACGTTTTGCGAGTGTAACAGGGGACAGTGTGACAGGAGTGAGTGTAACTGGGAACGGTTCTTTGACACGCCATACAAGGAAGGGAGGCGTTATTGATCAACAAGGCAGTTTTGGACGCCTCTGTTGCTTTATCGTGGCTACTGCCGGGAGAAGAAACACAGCGGACTTTGCCGTTGCGTGATCACGCAGCCAAAAACCCTCAACTGGAATTAGCGGTACCACCAATTTTCTGGTATGAAGTAGAAGATGAAAGGTATTCCCACCGAATTTTGCTTCCTTGGTGTGGTGTGTCATTTCCGGCAAATAGTGATAAGTTAGGGAGATCCCTGGTAATTAGCGTATTTGCTCAAGAAGATTTCTACCCCGAAGCGAGCCCAGGAAAGGTCAGGAAGTGAAGCAATAATATCAAATAGTTTCAAATAATTACAAATATAAGCCAACAGGTTGGCTGTTTAATAAATTTTTATTATAATAATTGGGTAAGGGAATAAGTTGACCACCCTCTGGGGTATTCGGTTTCACCTTGGCCTGAGTCTTTCCGGTGAAAACCTGGTAAGCCCATGGGTGGTCAACTTATTAAATGCTTTTGTTTAAAAACAAAGAGCTTAAACGTGTTTTGCACTTACTCTTACTGGGTCAGATTGTTTTTTACATGCTCCATGGCCGAGTCATTGCTTAACATGCTCAAGTGAAAGCCAAACCAGCCGCCAATGTTGTTCCATCCGTCTGGCTTGGATCTGTAAGAGGGTACTATTTGATCTGAATATGTGCGAATAGAAGTATAATCGGTTCCCCAGCCGGGAGTAATATCTCCGCTGTTTAAATCATTAAGGAAGTCGCTTCCGGGTTCCATCTGTCTGCCGCCTTCACCGGGCGCCAGGTATGCATAAGGAGTGCCGTCGTGCGGGGTGCCCAGGGTTACTACGGCGCCCACGTTGTTATGTCCGCCCATGTTTTGCATGTAGTAACGGGTGCTGAGGCCGCCCATGCTGTGGGCTACTATATCCACTTCACTGTAGCCCAGGTTGTCTATAAAACTTTTCAATTCATTGGCATTGTTGATGTTGCACCCTATTACGTTTGAATACTGGAGTTTATGAAGCTCCTGAGAATTCCAACCTTCACTGTCCAGGTAAGAAATCAATTCGTCAAAATGAGATTTACCACCAAAATCGCCCGAGTCTTTATCAAAGTATCCGTGGACGAATATCACCGGGTTTGGATCAGAAGGATTATTGTTTCCTCCACCTCCCCACCAGGCTTCAGCTGCAGAAGCTCCAGCCAGGGAAAACAACATTAAAATTATAGTCAAAGAAGCAAATATTTTTATCCATGTCTTTTTCACTACAAACACGCTCCTTTTAAAATAATTGATTTAATTCACTACCACCTGTTTACCCGCCTTTATTCCCGTTGGGTTACTCCTCTATCACCTCCCTTTTTTTTGAAAATTCGATTATCTAAAACCATTATAGTTTATAATGAATTTTCAGACATGTCAACCAATTAGTAATAATTTCAGAGCTGACGCATGAAAAAGTTTTTAACCCTTCGGTTGGGCTTAAAAGTGTAATTTTAGCATTTTTGCCCACCGTTTACTTCCGCCATAATCAAGTAAATTTTCGCCACACCGCCATGTACGCTTTCCTGCCTTCCTAAAAGGCATACGAGTAGCGCTTGCAGGTTTACTTGTTGTAAAACTGTATTTGGTTATGCTGCAGGCTGGGTCATGCTCCAAATATCTTCATGCACCAGCCGCAGTTGGCCGGGTGAGTCCAAGAGCTTACGAAGCCGTTCTGTATCCAATTCCCGGCGTGCCATGTTATCTTTAAAGTTCTTAAGAAACCCCTGAATACCGTCTTCTTTAACATACTCATTTAGGCCAACTGCATGAACTGCCATTTCATTGAGCATACGGCCAATATGCATGAGGTAGTGATACCCTCGCATCGCATTGTAGTCATAAGAAAAAATGTGTTCATACTGGTATCCTTGATGCTTCTCTTTTAATATATTGTTTTCATGTAACCATCGTTTCCGTGCCATTAGATTACAGTATTTATGAACATTCTGCCGGTTGATAGGCTTGCTTGAGAGCCAAGCGTGA
>PWGO01000013.1 GCA_003554525.1 Syntrophomonadaceae bacterium
ACTGTATGATTTGAAACTCAAATTCTTCGGCAATTTCGTTAAATACTTTTTCACAATAATTAGCAATATCACCCGTAAGTACATCTTTCCTATATTTAGTACTCCAAACCACATGGTAATAAATATTATACACGCAAGTTCTGGCATGAATTACTTTAGTTTCCATTACAGGTGGTGGTAGTTAACAGAAAATGTATCTCCCGGGCCAAGGTGATAACCCCGGCTGAAGTCAGCAGCATGCATTTCTTTTTTCCCCTCCGGTTGAACTTTACGCAGCAGGAGACTGCCTTCCCCCGCTGCCACTTCTATACCTTCCTCATCCACCTTCACCACTTCGCCCGGCGCTCCTTCCCCGCTTTTGCTTTCCCGAAGCAAAACCGCCTCGCGTATTTTAATCCTCTTTCCTTTGTAAAAAGTGCATGCACCAGGTACAGGGGACATGGCCCTGATGCGGTTTAATATTGCAGTACCAGAATCGCTCCAGTTTATAAACTGGTCGCTTTTCTGAAGCGGCGCAGCATAGGTAACGTATTCCGGTTCCTGGGGAGTTGCTTCCACCTCTTCCCGTGCAATCATATCTACCGCCCTGCTTAAAAGTTTTGCTCCTTTTTCTGCAAGCCGGTTGTGCAGGTCACCTGCACAGTCGTGGGGGTGTATTGGCTCTTGTTCCTGCAGAATAATATCTCCGGCATCCAGTTCCGGCACCACAAAAATAACGCTAACTCCTGTTACTTCTTCACCGTTTAATATGGCCGACTGTATAGGAGAAGCCCCGCGGTAACGGGGCAACAGTGAAGGGTGTACATTAATGCAACCCAGGCGAGGAAGCTCTAATATTTCCCAGGGAATAATATTGCCATAAGCCACTACAGTTACCACGTCGGGCTTCTGCCCCTTAAGTCTTTGCAAGAAATCGTTTTCTTTTAAAGAAGCGGGCTGCAGTATTGGTATTCTTTTTTCCAATGCCCACTTTTTAACCGGGGGAGGGGCTGACTGCTGTCCCCTTCCACGGGGCCGGTCCGGCTGAGTCACTACTGCCACTACTTCGTGCTCACCGTGGTAAAGAGCCTTCAAGGAGGGAATAGCAAAATCCGGCGTTCCCATAAATGCCAGCCTGAGCGTATGCAAAATTCTATTCGTCCCCTTTCATTTCTTGAGAATCCATTACCTGGAGAGCCTTGTCCGTAAATAAAACACCGTGCAGGTGATCCAGCTCGTGCTGCAAAACCCGGGCCAGCATCTCTTCCGCCTCCAGCTGCACAATTTTCCCTTCTTCATTCAAGCCTTCCACTACTACCCGGTAAGCGCGGGGCACTTCACCGTAAACTCCGGGTATACTTAAACAGCCCTCTATATCCAGCGCCCGGCCGCTGGTTTCCACAAGCTGCGGGTTCACCAGTTGTATCACTTCTTCCTGGCCATCATAAGCTACAATAATCTGCTTGGGTATGCCTACCTGGGGAGCAGCCAGGCCTAATCCACCGGCATCGTGCATGGTCTCTACCATGTCGCTTAAAATCTTTTCTACCGCTTCATCCACATTTTTTACCGGCACGGCCTTCCGGCGCAGTGCCGGGTCATCCATCTTTCTTATCTGCCGTATTCCCATTGTTAATCTCTCTTTTCCTTAGAAAATACATGCCTTTATTTAATTATAGCATTACTGCCGGGTTAAAATCTACTATCAGGCGGCTCTTTTTACCCCGCTTTGAGAGCCTGAAACTTCGGGTGACTTCCCTTACCCGGTCGGATATGTTATCCAACGACTTTCCCTTTAAAATCAGGTGATAACGGTAAAAGCCTTTAATTTTAAATAAAGGAGCAGGTGCGGGGCCAAGCATCTCCACCCCAAGGGGGCCGCTTCGAAGCCCCTTAGAAATTTCCAGTATTCCTTCCCAACCTTCATTTTCTTCTTCCGAAAGCAGTACCATCCGCAGCATTTCCGTAAAAGGCGGATACATCAGTTCTTCCCTTACTTTTATCTCTTCCCGGTAAAACGAAAAATAATCATGGTCACGGGCGCACGCTATACTGTAGTGTTCCGGGTGGTAAGTCTGCACGACTACGGTCCCTTTTTTACTTCCACGTCCTGCACGGCCGGAAACCTGGGTTAACAGTTGAAATGTTTTTTCCGAAGCGCGGAAATCAGGGAGGTGCAGAGCAGTATCTGCGGCAATCACCCCTACCAGCGTAACCCCCGGGAAATCCATTCCCTTGGCAACCATCTGGGTGCCGATCATTATTTGGGCCTTACCGGAACGAAAATCGTTCCATATCCTGCGGTGAGCGCCTTTACGGGAAGTAGTATCTCTATCCATGCGTAGAACACTACATTCGGGAAATAGTTTTTGCATCTCCTTTTCCACCCTCTGGGTACCGGTTCCGAAATACTTTATGTATATACCGGAACAACCGGGACACATCTCCGGCGGGTCGGCCGTATAATAACAGTAATGACATACCATGCTGCCCGAATGGTAGTGGAAAGTAAGTGAAACGGAACAAAAAGGACATCGCACTACGTGACCGCATTCCCGACAAAGGACAAAGCTTGAAAACCCCCGGCGGTTAATAAAAAGTAAAGCCTGTTCACCCTGCCGCAGCACTTCTTCAACTCGTTCTACAAGCTGGCGGCTAAAAATGCTCTTTCGGCCCCGCCGCATTTCCCGGCGCATATCTACTACTTCCACGGGAGGTAGAGAGTATTCAGTGGCTCTATGCAACATATCTATCCGCTTTATTTCTTTACTCTCCGAGCGAAAGTAAGATTCTACCATGGGAGTCGCACTACCCCATACCATTACCGCCGAATGGTAGGCGGCTCTCCATTCTGCCACGTCGCGGGCATGATAGCGCGGGGATTCCTCCTGTTTGTAGCTATTTTCCTGCTCTTCATCAACTATTATCAAACCTGTATTTTCCAGGGGGGCAAAAACTGCAGACCGTGTTCCCAGGACCACCGGGCATTTTCCTTCTTTTACCCGGAGCCACTGCTGGTACCTTTCCCGCAAGGGAAGGCTGCTGTGCAACAAGACTACTCTTCCAGAGAGCCTTCTGGTAATATAAGCTACCATCTGTGGAGTAAGTGCAATCTCGGGCACTAGAATCAGGGCCTTTCTGCCTTCCTGCAAGCAGTATTCTATACTTCTTAAATAAACTTCTGTTTTACCGCTGCCGGTAACCCCGTGTAAAAGATACGTTTCCCTCTCTTTGCCTGAGATAGCAGAAGTGATTTCCGAGACAGCCTCCTGCTGTCCAGCAGTAAGGCTGATACTTTCTTCGAAAAGACTATCCCCTCTGGAAACATAATCCTCCAGCCAGCTCATCTTTTCCGAGATTCTTTCTTCTACTTCTACCAGCCCTTTTGATACCAGCTGGTTCAACACCCGGGAATCAGCGCCTGTCCACCGGGAAATTTCCAGCCATGGGGCAGGGTTTTTATTAAGGAGGGAATCCATAACCTGGGCCTGGCGGGGGGCTTTTTGGCGAAGCTCCTGCCAAAAACTAACCGATTTGCTTTCCGCCAGGGAAGTCAGCATTACGTATTTTTCTTTTTTCTCCCTGACTTTGCCATACCCGGGCGGAAGCATTAAATTAACCGCTTCCATGAAGCGGCAGTAATAACGTTCACTGAGCCACCGGGCCAGGGAAATCATCTCCTGGTTGAGGCCAGCTTTATCGTCGTCCACAGCAAAAATGTCTTTTATTTTCTCCCCGGAAACACCGGGTGAGACCAACAAGCCCCCTACGCAGCCCCAGACTTTCTGTCCTCCAAAAGGCACCTTTACCAGGGCACCTTCCTGTACCTTGCCGGACAGCGATTCCGGAATGCGATAGTGAAAAGGCCTGTCTACAGCGTCGGTAATTACATTAACCCAGACTTCAGCATATTGTGCCATAACACTCCTCCCGTAGATGCTGATCGTTATACACACTTGACACCGGCAAGGCAAGTAGTGTTGTTCCGCTGGCGGGGTGTGTCGGCTCGGGCTCGTATCGGTCGAGGACCACAGTTTCAGCTCAGCCTTTGCCTCAGCGGGCTTCCCTCGCAATTCGCCCTCCATGGCGAGAGCTCGGCGGCCAAACTCCTATTGGCCGGCCCGCTTCGAATGTCGGCTTCGCTGACTGTGGTTTCCACTCCCTCTAATGTCGCCTTCGCCGACACACCCCTGCCAGCTTCCCCCTACTCAGACTTTTATTCTTACCTCCGGTGTCAAGTGTGTAACTGGGTTAGC
>PWGO01000108.1 GCA_003554525.1 Syntrophomonadaceae bacterium
AGTTAAGAGGCATGCTGCGCCTGCGGGGACGGTTCGAGCGTCACCGGAGCGAAGCGGAGGTCCGAAGGGAAGACGATGGAACCGTCCCCCTGGCGCAGCAGTGGATGCCTGAGTAGTTACAGAATTTTTAACTAAAGCGGACTGAGCAGGTGCTATCTTGAATTTATTAACTGCTTTGAGTATTTATAAGGGCAAAATATTCAATCACCGGCTTTTTCCCGGTAAACGCCGTTTTTTTGCAGCATGTTGCTTATTTTATGGTATGTCTGGTCACTTAATACGTGCTCTAAAATACAGGCTTCTTTCTCGGCTGTTTTGGTATCTACCTGCAGTATTTCTTCCAAAAAACAGCGTATTACCTGGTGCCTCTTAAAAACGTTGGCAGCATATTTGCTCCCTTTTTCGGTAAGGCTTACCGGGCCGTAGCGGTCTTGCCAGATCATTCCCTCTTTTTTTAGTGAAGCAAGGGCCTGGGTTACGCTTGCCTTGGCAATATTGAGTTCGGAAGCAATATCCGTTACCCTTACCGGTTCACCTTTCCTGGACAGGGTAAGAATTACTTCCAGGTAATCCTGTAGTGAAGCACTGATATCGAATTTATGTTCTTTTATATTGAGCCCCTCCCTCTTTTAACTTTAACAAACTTTGGCAAGAAGTCTCCCACCTCTAAGCGGAACGTAGGTTGACTCAGGTTAAGCTGAAGTTAAGGAAAATACTACAAATATTTTATACCCTCCAATGTTTTTAGTCAAAGATTAACTCGAAGCGTTTGTTGCTCCTCGCGTTTATAAGATATTTTTGACGTCGATAGATTCTTTTTCTTGCAGCCGGTACAGGTATCTCCTGGCCAGGTTAAGTTCTATATAAGCTTCTTTTTCATCTTCCATCTCACATAGGAAAACAATTCTTTCAATAGATTCGTCTACCAGGTCGATTTCCTGGTGATCCATAAAGGTAGACCAGAAAAATTCTGCACTGCTCCACCTTTCCTCCAGGACATCAGTTTTTTGACGAGCCCGATCCCATTTGTGATTTTCAACTTTATCCGTAAGTTTAACCAGGGTCAAGTCCAGTTCCCGGTAGATGATTGAAGTGTAATACTGCATGGTGTAAACCCCTGTTACTGTAATAAAAAGCAATATCACTACCCCAATTACTATTTTCAATTTAATTTCTCCTTTTTGTTTTTTGTTTGAAAATAAAGGTTTCCGCTGGTATCCAGGTTGGCCAGTAGCACTTCCTGGAGGTCATGTATATTAAATTTAGCCAGTTCTCTTTTTAGCCAGTCTTCGTTAAGCCCGGCTTTGGCAAGGTTGTGGTAGTTAACGTTACCGTCAACAACCAGGGGATAAGGGAGGCCTTCGTACTCCGTTTCCAGGTCAAGATCTCCGGGAGTAACCGGGCGGTTCTGCGATTTTGGTACTACACTAAGCTGACCGTTGGTTTCAAAAATGGCGAACTCTACTTCGGAAATATTGGGGTATCCTTGAACACGCAGCATTTCCTGCAGTTCGTTTATATTCATTCGCATGTCTCTAAGTTCATTTTCCAGTATCTTGCCGTTTTCCACTACAATACTGGGCCTGCCGCAAAGGATTGACCTTGCCTTTTCACTTTTCTGAGAAAAAAATGCAATCAGTACTTGAAAGGCAAACAGCATTAATATGGGTATCATGCTGTTAAACAAGGGCATCCCGATATCTTCCATGGGTATGGCTGCCAGTGCGGAAATCATTATCAAGATAGCTATTTCATAAGGCTGCATCTGGGCTATCTGCCTTTTGCCCATAAGCCGAACTACAACAAACACTATACTAAATAAAATAATGGTTCTAAAAATAACTACAAACAATTTTTGCCCTCCTTTGCCATCCCTGGGGAAACAATATTACTCTAAAATTTAGCATGAAACAAACAACACATATCATGCAATAAAAATTGAATCTCCTGTGTTTACCATAAAGGTTTAATATATTTTTTGTAGAAATATAAATCTTAAAGGTTATTTACTGTCTCCTTTATTTTATCGGCCATATATTAAATATACGCAAAGTAATCACTCAAGCTAAAAGGGGGAGGAATTATAGGCAGGAGTCTTTTCTTCTAAACCCTGATTTTCACAGCTTGAATAATTACCAGGGCGAAAATTATTTATGTAAGAAGACGGGGGTTTTTACATGAAAAAAACGGAAAAACTTAATTTATCTGTTGTAGGGACTGGTTACGTGGGCCTTACTACTGGCCTGGCCCTGGCTTACCTGGGGCATAAAGTGCACTGTGTGGATAAAAACGCGGAGATAATAGATAAACTGGAACGAGGCATACCCACCATTTATGAGCCAGGGCTTGAAGAACTTCTGAAAGAAACCTCAGACAACATGCATTTTAATTCTTCAATAAAAGAGCATATAGACATGGTTGATGTTTTAATAATAGCAGTAGGGACCCCTTCCAAGCAAAACGGCGATACAGATCTTACTTATGTGGAAAAAGTTGCCCAAGAAATTGGTAGGAGCCTTCCACCGGATAACCCGTTGGTAGTAGTTAACAAATCTACTGTACCTATAGGTACCGCCAGGAGAGTAGAAACCGTAATTAAAGAAGAGTTAAAAGAAAGGGGAATAAAGGGAAATTTCAGTGTAGCATCTAACCCGGAATTTCTCAGGGAAGGTGCCGCCTTGAACGATACTTTTTACCCGGACCGCCTGGTAATAGGGGCAGAAGATATGAGAAGCATAAACGTGTTGCGGCAAATGTACTCACCCATCCTGGAACAGAATTTTGTTCCTCCCAGGTTGGTTCCCCGTCCCGAAGATTACCGGTTGCCCGCTTTTGTAACTACAAGCCCAACCAGCGCTGAATTAATAAAATATGCTGCAAACGCCTTTTTGGCTACTAAAGTTTCATTTATTAACGAGATAGCGGGAATTGCGGAAAAAGTAGGGGCTGATATCAAAGAAGTTGCCAGGGGGATAGGGCTGGATAAAAGAATCGGTGGTTCTTTTCTTCATGCCGGGGTAGGTTGGGGAGGAAGCTGCTTTCCTAAAGATACGCGCTCCCTGCTCCATGCCGGGCAGCAGTACGGCTACAATATGCCCCTTTTAAAAGCTGCCGTAGAGGTTAATTATCGCCAGAGGAAAAAAATAATTGAGATGCTCCAGTCCACTATAAAGGTAATACGCGGAAGTACCGTTGCTGTTTTGGGTCTTGCCTTTAAGCCCAACACCGACGATATAAGGGAATCACCTGCTATCGATGTAATAGAGGAGCTCCTGGAAATGGGAGCCAAGGTAAAGGTTTATGATCCTGTGGCCATGGACAATTACCGCAGCAATTTCCCGTACCAGGAAATTGAATACGCATCTTCCGTAGAAGAAGCCTCCCGGGAAGCAGATGCAGTAGCGCTTCTGACGGATTGGGAAGATTTTTTGCATGTTTCGTGGAAAGATATAGCTCCTCAGATGAAACAGAAAGTTTTTATTGACGGCCGCAATCTTTTAAGAGAAGAAGACATGCAGAAATACGGATTTACCTACCGGGGGTTTGGATGTTAGCTTTTAAAACAGGGAGAAACATATAAATGAAAAAAATGGTTTGGTGGGTGGGGAATAAACTATCCAGGACCAATCCTTTATATGTAATGGGCCTGGTGCTCTTATATCTTCTGGTAATCTGGTTGGCATGTTTTCTCATAGATGTACGCAACCTGATGGGTTTGAGGGAAATATTAGTCATAAAAGATTACCTGGTAATGGAAGGGGAAAAAGTTCCCCTGTGGTTTTTTGTTTTCAGGGAAGCCGGGCCTACTGAGATACTGCAGTGGATGATATTATTGGGAACTGTAGCCTGCAGTACTGTTTTATCATGGAAACTAAAGAAACTGGATATGCCCGGACCATCTTATTTCTGGAAACTAATAAGCATAATGGCAGTCCTCATGTTCCTGGAAGATGCCGCTAACATACGACACCTGGTAAACTATATTATTTTTCAGGCCGGTGGTTTAGAATGGAGCAGCGAAGCGGGCAAATGGTTGCGCAACGTGCTCGAGCTAATTTATTTTGCCGTACTTGCTTCCATTCCTCTTTATGCATTCGTGCGATTTAGCAGATATATTTTTTCTGTATCCAGGGCCAGGAGTTATCTTATCCTGGGATATGTATCTTATGGTGTGGCGGTAGTGGCCTCCGGAACCCGCTTTTTCAACCACTGGTACCAGAGGGCAGGTGAAATAATTTATCGTTTTATGGATTATTATTCCGAAGGTGAACTAATAAAAGTTGCTACTGATACCCTTTCCATGGAATTCTGGCTTATGGATTTAATAGTTGAGGAATCGCTGGAGTTAATTGGAGCCGGAGCACTTTTAGCGGCTGTCATAGCTTACGGTAGTTATGTAAAAGAAGAAAATAATAAACCGTTTAATTGCCTGAAGCCAGAAGCACAGTAAAAAAACCGGCAACATCAGTTAAGAGAAATAAAAAGGAAAGTAATTAGTTATGAGCCACAACTATCATAATGATAAGGAACAAGCGCCTGTGCCCGGCAATACAGGAACGTACCCGCAGCAACTTGAGACCTCCCGAACTACCAGGAAAGGCTTGGAATTGTTTTTAAGGCCGGTTAAATCAAACGATGAGCCTTTAATCAGTCAATTTTACCAACATCTTTCAGAACAGGCGATGTATCAGAGATTTTTAACCGTACGAAAAAACATACCACGGGAAGAAATTAAAAGAAAATACGTTTTGATTGATTATAGCAGTGAAATGGTACTTTTGGCTTTCCACCATTTCCACCATTTCCACCATTTCCACCATGGGCAGGTCAAAGAGAAGATGGAGAAAGTGGTTGGAAAGGCACAGTACGTGTTAGAATCTACCCGGGGGGCCGCGGACCGGGGGGCCGCGGAAATTTCGGTGGTAGTAAGGGATGACTTCCAGGGAAAGGGAATCGGTTCTGAGTTATTGTCTTATGCTGCATATGCAGCCCAAACGCAGGGAGTAAAAGATTTATACGCTTATGTAATGCCGGATAATACACCGGTATTTAAGCTGCTGAAATATTCCGGGTTGCAGTATAAATCTAAATTTGAAGAGGGAATATTTATAGTTAATATTTATCTGTGAACTACCACCACTTATAGAAGTGGATGGCTTCCTGCTTCTTGGAGCTTAGCCTACGATGTAGGACTTACATGCTCTCCACAGGCTTAACTTCGGGCAGTCCCTGCCCTACAAAGTGGGAAGTCCTTATCTGCCTTGGATATTTTACGCACTTGAGGCACAGGCTTGATTTTCGCTTATGTTTCCAAGTGCAACCCCATATATCCAGTTATCAAAGAACTATTTATATTATATCAAAAAACTTTGCCAATTCATCACCCACTTAAGAAGTGGGCGACTTCTTGGCAATTATGGTTAAATCAAGCGCTAAATTAATAAAAAAGAAAAGTAACTGCTCTTGTTTATTGAGTACTTTATTATACTAATGTATTAAATACTGTTGCATTAAAAATAAAAAAGGGAGGTAGCAGATAATGGATATTTACGAAGTTATCAGAGAAAGACGGAGTATACGTAAATTCAAAGATGAGCCGGTTAATGATGAAGTTATCAAAAAGTTGCTGGATACGGCGCGACTGGCGCCTTCGTGGTCCAACCGGCAGTGCTGGCAGTTTATTATAGTGAAAGATAATGACAGGAAAGATCACATTTCCCGTGCCCTGCCGGAAGAAAACCCCGCAAGGAAAGCAGTAGCCGGGTCGCCCGTGGTAGTGGTAGTGTGCGCTGACCCTTCTGATTCGGGAATCCATGAAGGGAAAGAATACTACCTGCTGGATGCCGGGTTGGCCATGGAGCACCTGGTGCTGTCCGCCCACGCGGAAGGCCTTGGAACCTGCTGGGTGGCCTGGTTCGAGGAACAGGTTGTTAAAGAAGCATGCCGAATTCCTGAAAACTACCGGGTAGTTGCTTTAACTCCGCTGGGCGTCCCGGAAAAACAGCCTTCTCCCAGACCCAGGAAAGAGCTGGATCAAATGGTGCACGGAGAGTTCTGGCAGGGTAATTATATGTAATTACTCAAGCTAGATACATTGATGGTGATTGATGTATGGGAATTGAATAAATAAGGGTTTTATCTGATTTTTTTGAGGAGGAAATTAAATATGCCAGGTAAAGAAACAGGGGTAGAAGGCGGTTGGATTGGTGTGGTATCCGATACTCATATTCCAAGGCGGGCTTCTTGTCTTCCCCCGAAAATCTTTGAACTGTTGGAAGGAGCCAGCCTTATTGTACATGCTGGAGACCTGGTTGAAGATAAAGTGCTTACAGAGCTGGAAGCCCTGGCCCCCGTTACGGCAGTAGCCGGTAACATGGATCCGCCTGAATTGCAAAACAGATTGGGAAAAGAAAAATTTATAAATTACCAGGAGAAAAAAATAGCCCTGGTCCACGGCATAGGCCGTGGGGAAGCAGTAAAGGAATGGGCCATTCGCAATTACCACCCCGGTAAAGTGGACGGGGTGATATTCGGCCATATACACAAGCCGGTTTATGAATTCCAGGGCGGCCTTATGCTTTTCTGCCCGGGCTCTCCTACCGATCCCCGGGCGGGAACTTCTCCATCTGTAGGAAGGTTGTGGTATGATGGGGAAGGCTTAAAAGCAGAAATAATCTATCTGTGAACCGCTCCGCTTTCTCTTTGCTTAGAAGCGGGAGCTTCCTGCTCAATAAGACTAATATCGCAAGTTTACCCAGGCTCAAAGGGTAGTACTTACCCCCTGTCAGGGTATAGTCTGAATTTGTAAGCCTTATTCATAAGCTTCACCTTCCCCCTGTGCCTGGATATATTGTTTAATTGTATTTATTGACACCCCGCCAGTTGTGATTAAGCAGTAACTTCTTGACCAAAAATATTTTTTCCAAAGATATTTTCTTATGTCTGGATATTTTTTTAATAAGCCTGCTGCTTGCGCTTTTATAAGCATTTATAAAATTACTTATTTTCGTATGGGGATGTGCTTTTATCCTATTCGGTATATAGCCGAGAATTTTTACTGGTTTTTAGCAGTTTTCCTTTATTGCTTATTTGTTTTCCTTTTTACGGTAAATTATCTATATATGAACCAGCGCTGGGAATGCGGCGCATTAACAGGTATTTATTTTCTAAAGGTAGATAGCCTTTAGAAATAGAATTTATATCACAACTGTTTTTGTAATAAATTTTGCTGGAGGGGGCGTCTTTGAAAATATTTTTTACTAATAACTCGGGGTTGCTGGAAGCAGATTTAATTAAACTCCTGGAAAATGAACACATTTGCATAGGAATAAGGGGGGAAAGCCTGGAATGGAACAGAAAAGAAATAATAAAGATGATAGAAGACGAAGCACCGGATATAATAATCCACTGCGGGGAAATCAAGGAAGAACGATACTGCGAAGATAATCCCAGGACCGCGTTTAAAGTAAACTCTCTTTTGACCAGGGACATAGCTTGTATTTCTTCCCGCCTGGGCTGTAAACTGGTATACATATCTTCTTTCCATGTTTTTAGCGGTAAAAAAGGGGAGGCATACTACGAGTTTGACAGGCCGGACCCCACCAGCATTTACGGGTGGAGCAAATGGTGGGGTGAACATTACGTCTCTACCCTTAAGGAAAATTACTACATAATCCGCATGCCTTTCCTGTTCGGCCTGTCAGATGAAGCCGGAGAGGGAATTATAAACGAATTTTACCTGAATTTTAAATACTATAACCAGGCCAAGTCAGCCTGCTTTTACTCGGACCTGGTAGTAAATCCCACCTGGACCTTTCATGCTGCCGTTATAATCATAAATTTACTTTTTTCCGGTAATTACGGGATATTCCATCCCGCAAACACGGGAGCGATACCGTTAAATCATTTTGTTAAATCGGTGCTGGAAGAAAAGGGTATAAAAACAAGTTTACCCAGGGTAGAGCCCAAAAAAAATTACCGTTATAAGGTCATTCAAAGCGCTTACCTTCCCTATTCTTCGATGGTAAAAGATCTCCCCAGCTGGCGTGATGCTTTGCAAGAGTGCATGCAGCAAAATATTGTTACTACCCGGGCCGAACAAGACAAGTAGTTAACCCTGCCGAACTTTATTCTTTATATTTCTTTGTATTTCTTTATATTTCTTTATATTATGGTAACTACCATAAAGCACTGCGAAAATATTATAAATCACCTTTATTTCCTGACTAACTGGACAACCAGGAAATATTTTGCCTAAATATAACATTAGACTGGAAGTGTTTCAAATATAAATAAATCTTATTGATTTAAAAGGAAAATTTGATCATACGTAGAATTTTAATAATTATAAACACAATGTAAATTACATGGAAAAGGAACATAATCCAGTTAAATGTTATTTGATACCTGGTACTTAATAATTTTAAGGAATATTCCTGAAGGTTTGATAATAATTGCTTTTTGTCTGGCCCTGGTTAACCGGAAAGACAGCCCCGGGTTTATATTAAAAGGAGGGTTAATACTAGTTATATGTAGTATTACCTATTTCTTTTTACCCTTTAATGAGGAAAGCAAACACATAATACATATACCTTTACACATTCTACTTATAATTGTGGTTTTGAAATTTTGGTTTAAGTTAAGTTTGTTTATTAGCATGATTAATACTTTTGTTTGTTTTGTATTTATTACCACCATAGAATACCTTACAGTACTTCTTTTTGCCCTGACCCTGGATATACCTTATACCGATTTTGCTAAACTTCCTGAAGAGGTAATATTTTACGTCTCCCTTTTTCCATTAGCGATTACTTTGGCTGCATTGTTAATAATGCGCCATATATCTTTTGATGGGAGAGTTTTATTACGCTATCCATGGAAGTTATTACATCGAAGATAGCCCAAAAGCTGGCTTCTTTTCTTCTACTGGAAGACAGGGAAGTGGCGGTGGTAAAGTACGGGCTTTTAGTTTTACTCACTAATTTGACTTCTTTTTTAATGGTGGTAATATTTTCTTTTTTGCTGGGTATATTCCGGTTTAGTTTATTCATCATGCTGGTTCTTATAACTATCAGGCCTTTTGCAGGCGGATTTCACGGTTCTACGCCCCGTAATTGCGCTATATTCAGTGTATTACTGGTAACCGGGTGGGCGATTATAACAAGTTATATAGTTGATTACACTTCCTTTGTTCCATATTACGTATTTATTGCATCTTTAACGGCTTATTCAAGTATTATTTTCTATGCACCACAATTTACCATTAATAAACCGCGGGTAACTAACAATAAAAGATTAAAAGTAAAAGCTGCAGCTATGGTTTATTTATTTTATATTATTGCCATAATATTACATGACAGCGTATTTTATGGTTACGCAGCGGGAATAAGTGCAGGGATGATGTTACAGGGGCTAGTGGTCTTGCCTCTAGTGAGAACGGTAATGGAGAAGGTTGATTATTTTTTCAATGAAATTTTTGATAATTTAATAAAAATATAAATTGAGGCCTGTAAATTCATATTTATATTATAGCAAAGGAGGTGTAAAAATGTACCATCTCCTCAAGCTATTAACTACAGGTCTGGTATTTGTTGCCGTATATCTCGCCCAGGTTAGTTCAGTAAGCGCCAGCTACTTCATGTACTACGAGCCCGAACTGCCCGAGGAGCTGCACTAACATCAAGTCAACTCACGGGGCGGGGGAAGGTATTTGCATACCTTTTCCTGCCTGCTATTATATGTTATTTTACTGGTAGCAAACCGGAGGGATAAAAATTGTTCCATCCGTCCAGGGAAAGAATTGTAAAAATTACAGAAATGGCTTTAATTGTACGGCTGGTATCTACAATGCTTGTGGTTATAGCCCTGGTAAAATATTACCCGTTTAGTTTAGAATTCCGGGATTCTATTATAGGCATATTTATCATTTTGTTTGTAATATTTCTCCTGTTGATGGGTGGAGATTTTTTGGGCTGGTATGTTATCCGGTTATTTAATTTAAAATCTACCGCAGGTTTGGATCTGTTTATATATGTTATTTTCCTGGCTTTTATCTCCGCGGTGGTAATTTTTACTGAAGGAGCATACAGCAATTACAAGATATTATATCTCCCGGTAATCCTTTATTATTCGGTTAAATGCGGGCGATGGTGGGGAATTATTGCTTCACTGTTTATTACTTTGTTCTTAATGGGAATAAATTATTACTATTACCTGCAGGGTATGGCAGTATCCCCGGAAATTGATGTAGTTTTTTGTGGTATATTTATACTTACCTCCTGGATGGTGGGAAGCATTCTTGATATGGAAAGAGAGATAATTAAAAACCTTTCCAGAAAAGTTCTTTATGATGAGCTCACCGGCCTTAATAACCACAGGTATTTCCAAGACACCCTGGATGAACTTATCCAGGGGGAAAAACCGTTTAACCTCCTTTTAATCGACCTTGATTACTTTAACCGGATAAACGAAGTACTGGGTTACCATAAGGGAGACCAGATACTGGTAGAGACTGCGGGAATGGTATCCAGGCACTTAAACCGCGAAGAAATGATTTTCAGGTACGGCAGCGACGAGTTTGCCGTAATATCTCCCGGGGAGGGTAATAACAGGGCTTTTGAACTGGCGGAAAAGATCCGGGAAAGTATAAAAAATATAGATATTAAACCTATGGAAGTATTTTGGGAAGAAAAGCTGTCTACTTCCATAGGGATAGTAAATTACCCGGGCGATGCATTAACTAAAGAAGAACTATTAAATAAATTAGATGAAGCACTCTACCGGGCCAGGGTTATCAGCGGGGATAAAATAGAAGCCTACTTTTCTGTTTTGGAAAATATTGAGGCCAAAAATAAACAAGAAAGTGAAAAAAAGGCCCTGGATAATTTAAAAACATTTTTAGCTATCATACATGCCCGGGATCGCTTTACTTACGGGCATTCCGAGAGGGTGTTGCTTTATTGCACCTTGTTGGCTGAACTGCTGGATTTAGAGCCGGAACAAAAAGAACTGCTGCAATACGGAGCTTTTCTACATGATATTGGCAAGATAGAGATAGACCGACAGATTTTAAATAAACCAGACCGTTTAGACCAACATGAATGGAAAATTGTAAAAAAACATCCTACCTGGGGTGCAGAAATGCTAAAGAAAATACCAAGTTTGGAGCATATCCTGCCGGCGGTACTTTACCACCACGAACGTTACGATGGAGATGGCTATCCTTTTGGCCTGGCCAAGGATACCATACCTTTAAGTGCGCGTATATTAAATGTGGCCAACGCGTTTGATGCCATGACCGTAGACCAGTATTACCAGAAAGCAAAATCCCTGCCGGAAGCCATGACAGAACTGGAAACTAACTGTTACCGGCAGTTTGATCCCAGAATAGTGGAATTATTTTTAAAGCATTTAAAAAATTACCGCAGTATAGAAGAGGTGGTAACCGATATATCCCGCAGCTTTTTTAAGCCAGTATAAAGGTTAAGGTAAAATACAATATCTTCAATTACCCGGTTTTCAATATTGACGAAATGTCGTATTTGTAGTAAGTTGTACTTAAAGATTATTGTTTATGCTTTCTTGTTATTATAAATTTTCTGAGGGAGCATTAATTTAATGAATTACCGGGGTGATACCATGGAAGAAACCAACCAGCAAGATAAAAACGGAATGGCTGGGGTAGAAAACGAAAGCATTTTAGTAAGCGACCCCGAAGGTTCAGGCAGGCCGGCTGTACTGGTTCCCCAGGAGGGGATCAGGGTTTACATTAATGGAAATGAAGTTAAAGAAAAGTATCCCGTCACCTCCAGCGATGAGCTCTATTATGAAACAGAGGAAACAGTGGAGGCCGCCAAAACGCAGCTCCAGGTTGATAAAAATTATATGTCTGCAGAGATAACTGTTACTCCCGAGAAAAAAACTACTTACTGCCTGGTAAACCAGGAGAACCAGGAAGTCCTGTATTTAAAAACAAAAAAAGAAGAAGTATTAACCGGAAATTATCCCAGCCGGGAAGAAATACTGGAAGAGCTAAACAACAACGGGATAGTATACGGTATAGATTACGAAACAGTGGACAGGCTTGCCGCCGGGGAAATTAACTCCGGTGAAGTGGCTAAAGGGGTTGAACCGGAGCCCGGCAGGGACGGTTACGTAGAATACCATTTTAAATCCGAAATAGAAGAAATTCAATATGAATCTAATGGAAGCAAGGTAGATTTTCGTGAACGTTATCAGATTCCCCAGGTAGAAAAGGGGGAAAATATTGCCGATATACACCCACCCGTGGAAGGAACTCCCGGCAAAAATATCAAGGGAGAAGAATTACCTCCCCCGCCGGTAAAAGAAGCCTCCTTTAAATGCAGCGACGGAACAGAACAGGTTGAAGACAGGGTTATTGCTACCAGGGAAGGTAGGCCTTTTGTCAGCCAGTCCAAAACGCCCGTTATTTCCGTTGAGCCAATGTATATACACCAGGGCGATGTTGACATGAAAAGCGGCAATATACGTTTTAACGGCCATGTAAAAGTAGAAGGCGGTATTAGCGAAGGTATGACCATTAATGCCGACGGTGACGTGGAAGTTCAAAATAACGTGGCGGGAGCTTACGTTATAGCCGGGGGCAATGTTTCTTTTATGAGAAACTGTATAAATTGCCAGGTGCAGGCGGGGGGCCTTCATCTGCTGTGCATAGACTTAAAAGAGCATATTGAAAGCTTAAATACCATGATCGAAGCTTCTATAAGCGCAGCTGACCAGCTTATAGAAGCTCTAAGAGAAAAAGGGTTCCAGGTGGAGGACAAATTTGCTTACTACCTGCAGAATCTTTTAAAATCCAAGTTTCCTGAAATACCGGATACACTTAACGAAGTCCGCAGCATACTGGATAATTCTCAATTTTCGCCACCTTCTTCTGTCCTGGAAAGGATAGAAGAAGCGGAAAACTTTTTCCTGAAAGAAGGGCTAAAAAAGGTAGAAGATTCCTCTCCCCTTAAAAAAGTTAAAGAAGGGATATATGAAGCCCTGGAGGCTTTAAACTCAATTGCCCTGGAGCCTTCCAACATTGAAGTTTATTATGTTCAGAACAGTACCTTGAAGTGTTCGGGAGATATAATTGTAAACGGCCCCGGCGCTTACAATTCCCATTTTGAATGTGGCGGAAAAGTTATTGTGCACAAGCTACTGCGTGGCGGCGATGTAATTGCCGGAGACGATATAGAAGTAGGTGAAGCTGGAAGTCCCGGTTCAACCCTTTCCCAGGGTAGTGTCCAGGTACCGCAGGATAAAAGTATTAAATTTAACAAGGTCCATGAAGGAACCAAAATAATTATTGGGGAAAAAATTATGAGGTTTGATGATACGGTAAGCAATGTAAAAGCAAAGCTGGACCGGGAAGAGGATCGCATAAAACTCACTTATTGATAGTCATATTTTCCTGCTAATAATTAAAACCGTCATTCCTCCCAGGAAAACCAGGGCTACTATTTCCGGACCAATATGCGATGGTAACAGGACCTTGCCGGTACCCAGCAAGAGGCCGGCTAACAGGAAAGATACAGGGTAAAAATATCGAGTATACAAAGTATATACCAGCCTGGCAAACAGCAGAAGCCCCGCTGCAAGCCCCAGGCTGAAGACCAGCAGCTCTACCAGGTAGAAATTCCTAAAGAATACTGTTTCCTCGATAAACATCAGCATATCGTCAAACAGGTTTATCATTATCAATACAGCACTTCCCGATACCCCGGGCAAAAGCATGGTAGCGCTGGTAAGGGCTCCCCCGGAAATAATTAATAAAAAAGAATCAGTAGGAACCAACGGGAGATGTCTCAAGGGTTCACCAGTAAACTGCAGGGCTATTGCCAGCCCGATTAACAGGGGAATTACGTGTATCACTTTCACTCTTTTTTTATCCAGCGAGGAAAGCACCGGGTAGATAGAAGCCAGCAACATTCCCAGAAGTACAGATTCAATAATATCAGGGTGTGTTTTTAATAAAGAAAGTATAAAGAGTGCACTCAAAAGTGCACCCGCTACCGTGCCTGCGAAAATCATAAGGTACGGTTTTATATTTATTAAAGAAATATCTCTTAAAAAATTTTTATAAATTCCCAGGATGATCAATGCTGTGCCTCCACTCATGCCTGGCAGCACCAGGCAGGCCCCGATGAATAAACCTTTCAGGATATCGCTCCCTGCTTTTTTAAACTTGAGAACAGGCAGTTTTTTTTCTATTTCCATTTACAGGCTCCTTAAACACAATTTTAAACCAGTTATATTATTACTCAAGTTTTTGGTTACTTTTATTAATACTGCTTCATATTATATTAGAGGTTCCAGTTAACTTCAATTCACATACGTTTTAATAAGGAGGAATTTTGGTTGGAAAAAGCTACTGCTCAAAAATATTTCCCGGGGTCCAATTCTCCTTTTGGATTTTACTCTTACTATGACCATATTGCAGGAAACCGTGCTCTCAGGTTGTTTATATTTAAAGGCGGCCCCGGTGTAGGAAAATCCTCATTCATGAGATACATAGGAGAAAATTTTAGAAATGAAGGGTGGGAGGTAGAATACCATTACTGTTCTTCGGACCATAACTCCCTGGATGCCCTGGTAATACCTTCTGCAAGAATTACTTTTATGGACGGGACGCCGCCGCATAACAGGGATCCGGTATACCCCGGCGCGTTGGAAGAAATCATAAACTTGGGCGAATACTGGGATGAACACGAATTAATTAAATACAGGGACAATATAATTAATCTCAGCCGAGATATAAAAAACTGCTTTGATTTGGGCTACAGGCTTCTTTTTGAAGCATACGGCTCATACATGCAGATAAAAGAACTCCTGGAGACAAAAAAGCCGCCGCGTGATTGTTTTTACCTTACAAAACTGGTTGAAGGCTATTTTAATAAAAAGAGCTTTGTTATTCCTTATAAATACGAGCCCCGTAGCCTGTTTGCCTCTGCCATAACCCCCCAGGGCATTTCCCACGTCATAGATTCTATAGTACACCCTTCACTTAATGTATATGTAATAAAAGGCCGGGAATGCGGTATTTTTGTAAAATCCGGGCTAAACAAAATAGCGCAGATGGCCTGGGAAAGAGGCTATTTTGTTGAAAAATATCACTGCCCTTTTGACCCGGAACATCTGGATGGATTAATTGTTCCCGATTTGCAAATTGCCCTTTTTAACGGAACTTCGCCCTATCATGATGAACGGTTTGATTTGCCCGGTTATAATTTGTTTGAAGTGGAGATTAATAATAACAGCTGTACCCCCCGGGAAAAAAACTATATAAACGATGCTTACCGCAGGATGGATTTACTGATAAACCAGGCGGTGGAACATTTTAAAATGGCCAAAAATAACCACGACACCCTGGAAGAATACTACGTAAATGCCATGGATTATCGGCGGCTGGAGTTTAAAAGAGAAGAAATATATCAAAAAGTAAAAAATATGGTGAATGCTGGTGTTGGTTTATAAACAAAGTTATAAGGCAACTTGCCTGCCCGCTTGCTTTAAAATTGTTTTACCAGAAATTCCGCTGTAGTGAAACAATATTATTTGGTAAAGATTTAGAAGGTAGCGCATATATATTGGTAAAGAGTTAATGGGTATCTTTAATTAAATTCTGTTATTAAGAAGGAGGGGAAATATATGCCGGGCGATTTAAATATACAAAAGATGACGATAAACATTGACAGGATAATAGCAAAAGAACAAAAATACGAAGAAGAAGAAACGGTTATTACCTTGAAGCAGCCGGGAATGGTTATCATGGACCTGGAAACAAAATTAAGCCAGGTGCAGTTTGATATCAAGAAAAACAAAGTTTTGCTAAAAGCCAACCTGCATCAGAATATTTTTTACCTGGATGAAAATAACCAGCTTCAGCAGGAGAGCAGTACTTCATTGGTAGAAAAGATTATAAGTGTAAACGGCAGTGAACCTGGACTTAAATCTAAAAATTTCATCCAGGTAACCGGTAAAAGCAGTGAAATAATGGAACAAGGGTTGCAGGTCAAAATAAAAACAAGTTTGTTTATTTCTATCCAGCTGCACCGGAATGAAGCCCGTGAAGTAGTAACAGGATTTGAGGAAAGCAAAGACATTAAGGTAAAGAAAAAGAACATTATATGGGAAAACCTGGTCGGGCAGGAACACATTACAGAAAACATTAACCCGGAAATCAGCTTGCCTGAAAAAGCCTCCAGAATATTAAAAATTGATTCTAAAGCGTTTATAAAAAACACCGATATAAAACAGCATAACCTCCACCTGAAAGGAGAAACAAAGTATCAGATATATTACCTTAACGAAAACGAGGCTCTACGGTTTCATAATGAAACCGTACCTTTCCAGTTAACCCTTGGTGTACCGGAAGCAGACCCGGAGCATTATGTTTACTTGTATCCCCAGGCTGTACTCCAGGAGTACCGTTTAAATGAAGAAGATGAAACCAGCCTTAAATTGAGCATGCTAATAAACTTGAGTGCTACTGTAGAAGAAGTAGCCGGTGTTAACCTGGTAACTCACGTTGCCGCACCGGGCCTGAAAATTGATAAAGAAACTATAACCGGGGAAAGCAGGGAGCTGGAAACGGAACTTGGTGAAATGCTTACTACAACCATTGACTTGCATCACAGGGCCTTAGAGGTGGTTCATTTGGCTGCAGAAATCAGGCATGAAGCTCCACAAGTTGAAAATAGCCAGATTACAGTCAATGGAGAAATACAAAGCAGGCTTTATCTTCGGGATGAGGAAGATACCCTGAGGATGCATAAAGAAAATTTACCGGTACGCTTTTCCGGGGTAATTCCTCAGCTTGAACCGGACCATGAAATCGAAGTGATTTCCAGCGACACAGAAAATATTACCTTCCAGCAGGTTAATCAATATCAGGTAGAACAAAGTGTTTCCGCAAAAATGAATATTAAAGCTAGAAAAACGGTTACAGAAGATGTGGTGGTGGAGATCAGCGAAGTTCCTTTGCCTACTGATATAACTACTAAGATATATATAGTGCAGCAGGGGGACACCCTGGATAAAATATCCTGGAGGTTTCAGGTGTCAATGGAAGAGCTATCCAAGGCCAACCCGGAAGTAGGTGAACCTGCGGAAATTTCCCCGGGGCAAAAGTTAAGAATTCCGGTTAAAATCGGGTGACCATTATCAAGAGATGGTATTATAGTTGCCCCGGATGTTGAATACTCATCAGGTATCCCCCAAATTTATCTTCCCCCTCCGGCGCTAACCTGGTTACACACTTAACACCGGGGGGGGTAAAGCTACAATCTTTGGGTTATTTTATACTTCCTTGCCGCGGGCTTCTATCTTCCCCCCACCGGGGGGGAAGATAGATGGGGGGGATACCTTTTTAGAAGTCAGAGGTCAGAGGTTGGAAGTCAGAAGTAAAAGACGAGAAAAGCAAAAAGACTATTGCCGGTGTCAAGTGTGTATAACGATCAGCCCATGGTGGGGAAGGAATTAAAGGTGGGGGGCTTTTCTCTTGTATCTTTTATCTTGCCTCTTGTTTCTTGCTTCTTGAAAGGTGGTCTTTTATCTTACTTGTATATCTTGCATCTAGCGTCTTACTTTTTGAAGGAAGTCTTTTCTTTTCTAACCACTAACCTCTAATAAGCACCAGGGGCGCCTCGGGTCTGTGTTATACCTTCGCTCGCTGCTTTGCGCATAAAATG
>PWGO01000154.1 GCA_003554525.1 Syntrophomonadaceae bacterium
GAGGGGTACACTGGCTCAACCTAGGCTTCGTGTCCAATGCGGCACAGAAGTGCGAAATGCTCTAAAATCTATGCAGAATATATATTTAAGTAGTTTTGTATAGGTTTTAGAGACCAGGTTCTGGCTTTTGGAGATTATGAAATGGTGGGCTGGGTAGTTCCACAAAATAATTGATGAAAGTTAAAACCTCTTGTCAAAAAGGTTATTTTGTTATATATTTATTTTTGGCAGGTTTTTGAGTTGGGTGGTTAGCTACTGTGGGACAAGTTGGTGTAAGAGGTATTAGAGGGGCAACAACGGTAAAGGAAAACAGCAGCGGAGAAATACTGCAGGCTACAGGTTTACTGGTGCAGAAAATGGTAGAGGATAACGGAATATCCAGAGAAGATATTGCTGCGGTTTATCTTTCAGCTACTGCCGATCTTGACGCTGCTTTTCCGGCGGAAGCGGTACGGGAAATGGGCCGGGGGTGGGAGCTGGTACCCCTGTTTTGTAGTGTAGAAATGAATGTTCCCGGGTCGCTGCCGCGATGTATAAGAGTGCTTATGCTGGTTAATACGACGTTGGGACAGGGTGAAGTTAAACACGTATATCTGGGAGAAGCTTGCCGATTAAGGAAAGACCTGTCATAGCAGTACTTGGCACCTGTATATTAAAGGTGTTTTTTTTGTGTTTTTTGAGCGGTGTTGTATACAGGGGAAGGAGTGGTATTTATGTATATTGCTATAGATGGACCGGCGGGCGCGGGAAAGAGCACTATTGCTAAAATGCTGGCCTTAAACCTGGGGGTTAATTACCTGGACACCGGGGCCATGTACCGGGCTATAACTTTAAAGATTGTACGGGAAAACATAAGCATTTCCGATGAAAAATCCCTGCAGGATCTGCTTAACAATGCCAGTATAGAGCTGGTGGAGCCACTGGGGGCTAACCAGGTGCTTCTGGATGGGGAGGATGTGACGGAGGAGATCCGGGATGCGGAAGTAAACCGCTGGGTGTCCCAGGTTTCCAGGATCAAACTGATTCGGGAAGCAATGGTGAAAAAACAAAGGGAGCTTGCAATGAAGTGGGGAGGCGCGGTAATGGACGGCAGGGATATAGGAACCTGTGTGCTTACGGATGCCACGTTTAAATTTTACCTGGATGCTTCCACGGAAGAGCGCACCAGGCGCCGCTGGCAGGAATTAAAAGACAAGGGGAAGGAACTTCCCTGGGAGGAGGTATATAAAACCATAGTGGACCGGGATAACATTGACCAAAACAGGAGCGTATCCCCGTTGGAAGTTGCTCCCGGGGCGGTAGTAATCGACACTACCCACCTTTCTATTGAAGAAGTAATGCAGAAAGTAACCGGCTATATTAAAGAAAACGGGTAACCGGAGGGTTATGGCGCATGTTTTATTCCCTGGTATGTTTCCTTTTTGTTGTTTTTTATACAACTTTATTCCGCTGTAAGGTTCATGGAAGAGAGAATATACCGGCGGGGGGCTTTATTTTATGCAGCAACCACATAAGCTGGTTTGATCCCCCCCTGGTGGGCTGTACCCTGTGGAAAAGAAAAGTTTATTTTATGGCCAAAGAGGAGCTATTTTCTAACCGGCTTTTTAGCCTGGTTTTAAGAAAGTTAAATGCTTTCCCGGTAAAGAGGGATAGAGCGGACCGCAAGGCTATTCAGTATGCGCTGGCCTTGTTAAAAGAAGACGGTATAGTGGGGATGTTCCCGGAAGGCACCAGGAGCAAAACCGGAAGTATGCAGGAGTTGTTGGATGGAGCGGCATTACTGGCCTTAAAAAGCAATGTCCCGGTGTTGCCGGTGGCGGTTAAAGGCCCTTACCGGCTTTTCAGGCCGGTACGGGTTTATATAGGTAACCCGCTTTATTTTAATAATTATAAAAAAGGGAAAAAATACACCCGGGAGGATTTAAAAGAAGTAAGTAAGAATATTAGGGAAGGTATAAACAGCCTGCTGGAGGAAAGCTAACCGGCGGCTAAAGAAGAGAGGAGTTTCAGATGAAGGTTTATTTTTACAAGTCCTCCGGTTTTTGTTCCGGGGTCCGCAATGCAGTGGAAGCTGCACTCAGGCTGGCCGGGGAGTATGATAAAGTTTATACCCTGGGTCCGCTGGTTCACAACGGGGAAGTAGAAAGCTACCTGGAAGAACAGGGAGTAGTTCCTGTATCCGGCCTGGAAGAGGTTGACGGCGGTATCCTGGTGGTACGGACGCACGGGGTAGGGCCGGAAACGTTGGAGGAAATACAGGAAAGTAAAGAAGTTTCCCTTTACGATGCTACCTGCCCGCGGGTAAAGAAGGTGCAGGAACTGGCCCGCGAACTTACACGAAATGGATACAAGGTGTTGCTCTGGGGCAGCCGCGAGCACCCGGAAGTAAAAGGTGTAGTTCAGTGGACGGGTAACAGTGCTACGGTAGTGTCTTCACAGGAAGAGATAGCCCGCGCTGCAGATAACGCAGATAATATGAACACTTTTAATGCTGTAGCGCTGATTTCACAGACTACCAAGGATGAAGAAGGCTTTGAAGAGGCGGCGGAGTATTTTAAGGAAATATTTCCCCACGGGGAAGTTCATAATACCATTTGTCCTTTTGTTAAATCACTACAGTGGGGTACCAGGAAGCTGGCTTCCCGCGTGGATTATATGGTAGTTGTTGGTAGCCCCGAGAGCAGCAATACGGGAAGGCTGCTGGAGATTTGCCGGGCTGTAGTTCCCGCAACGAGGGTTTCGCATACCGGCGAGTTAAAGCCGGATATGTTTATAGATGCCAAAAAAGTGGGAGTAGTAGCTGGAGCTTCTACTCCAGACTGGATAATTAAGGAGGTATTGGAGAAGATGGAAGAAGAAAAAATTGAAGAAGTTACCCAGCAGGACCTGGAAAATCAGGAAGTAAGGAGCTATGAAGAAGGAGAACGCGTAAAGGGGAAGGTGGCCCAGGTAGAAGATGATTACATCCTGGTGGATGTAGGATACAAGACTGAGGCGATACTACCCCGGGCTGAAGTTTACCTGGAAGAAGGGGCTTCCTTGCAGGAAAAGTTTTCTGCGGAAGATGAGCTTGAAGTCCTGGTTTTAAGGGTAAACGAGGATGAAGGGAAGATCATTGTTTCACACCGCCGGGTGGAAAGGGAAAAGGTGTGGAACAGGTTAGAGGAAGTAATGGAAAATGAAGAAATCATGGAAGGGAAGGTTAAAGAAGCTGTAGACGCCGGAATAATCGTGGACCTGGGAGCGGGCATTGACGGTTTTATGCCCGGTTCGCTGGTGGATATTAACTATATTCCCGATTTCAGCAGTTTCCTGGGGGAAACTCTTGAGTTTAAAGTAATAGAAATGAACCGGGAAAGAGACAAGGTTATTTTATCCCGGAAAAAATTAATGGAAGAAAAAGTGGAGTCCAGGAAAAAAGAAATACTGGAAAGCCTGGAAGAAGGACAGATTATCAAGGGAACCATACGGCGCCTTACAGATTTTGGTGCGTTTGTAGATATTGGGGGTATTGACGGGCTGGTCCATATTTCCGAAATTTCCTGGGGCCGCGTTGAGCACCCCCGGGAGGCTTTAAAAGTAGGAGAGGAAATCGAAGTTAAGGTGCTGGAAGTAAACCCGGAAACGGAAAGGATTAGCCTGAGTGTTAGAAAAGCCCAGCCAGATCCCTGGGAAAGTGTGGCGGAGCGGTACAGTAAGGAGGATATTTTAGAAGGTAAAGTGACTCGTATAGTTAACTTTGGAGTTTTTGTGGAAATTGTTCCCGGGGTAGAAGGGCTGGTACACATATCCCAGGTAGCCGATTACCACGTAAAGCACCCTTCTGAAATAGTAAGTGAAGGTGACCAGGTAAATGTTAAAATACTGGATATAAAGCCGGAAGACAAAAGGATTAGTTTAAGTATAAAAGAAGCTGCTCCCCCCGAGCATACCGGGGACTACCAGGACAGGGAAGAAGAAGACGGCGGGAAAGTCAAGCTCGGGGATGTGTTCGGTGAGCTTTTTGAAAAGGAAAAAAGGCAGGAAGAAACGGGAGAAAACCTGGAAGTAGCCCGGGAAGAACAGGAAGAATACCGGGAAGAAGAGGAAGAAGCAGGCGGTGAGGAAATAAGCCAGCCCCTGGATGAATACGAGGATGAAGAAACCTCTGGAGAAATACAGCAGGAAGAACAAGAAGAAGAACAAGAAGATCAAGAAGATCAAGA
>PWGO01000170.1 GCA_003554525.1 Syntrophomonadaceae bacterium
AGCCTACATGCATAAAGTTGACCTCCAGGTACCCATCTTAGCTACCACGGCATTTTATCTTAGTGCAGATAACTGCATAGAATATTTCGACAAAAAGGCCGTTGATTCCTGCATAAATATTTAATTTGTTTTGCAGGTATCTCCCCGGTAAGCTCCTTCTTCCAATTGTTTACACAGCCGACTCATTTTGCGAAAGCGGTGGTTCATTCCCGATTTTCCCACTGGTGGTTCCAGCATTTCTCCCAGCTCTTTAAGTGAAGCTTCCGGATGATATCTTCTCAGTTCCGCCGCTTCCCTGATGGGGGCGGCCAGGTTTTCCAGGCCCATCAGGGTATCTATTTTTTGGATAATAGCCAGTTGATGTTGGGCCGCCTGAAGAGATTTATCCAAATTAGCCGTCTCACAGTTAACCATACGGTTTACCTGATTGCGCATGCTCTTCAAAACGCGCTGGTTTTCCATCTGCAGCAGGGCGGGGTGGGCACCGATTATCCTTAAAAATTCCATGATAGAATCTGCTTTTTTAAGGTAGGTATAATAACCGTTTTTACGCTGGCGCAAGCTACCCTCCAACTTAAAGTTATCCATTAATGACTTCACCGTGCGGGAATAAACTTCGTATTCAGAGAATATCTCCAAATGGTAACTGGAATGGGGAGAATTTAGTGAACCCGCCGCCAAAAACGCACCTCTCAGATAGCTGCGGCGACAGCATCTGGCCAGAACCGGAGGGGAAGGGGCCGGGGGGGTAATCCTCCATCCACTCCCCTGCTTTATTTTTAAGGCATTCAGGAGTTTCTTTAAACGGTAAACATCCGAAAGCCTCACCATGAAATAAGAGTGACCCAGGCGATTTTCCTTGCGTAAAAGTATATGGGGTGTAACCCCGCTGACTTTTTTAAGCAAGCGAAAAAGGTACCTGGCCAGGGAGGCTCCTTCTACAGTTATACTGAGGGAGGGCTTATGGTGACTGATAATCACACTTCCCCGAAAATGCATGAATGCAGAAAGCTCAGAGCGGCGGCAGCAATTGCGTTTTAAATCTTTTTGCACCAGGGCACTTTTTACCTGGTAATTATATGATTTTCCCGTCGAGGACACATGGCACCCCTCGCTTTTATGCTTTTTCCAGGTCCCGGTGTTCCACGTTCAACCTGAAACCTTTCTTTTTAAGCTCCCGGGCCACCGTATCTGCTAAAACCACGGAACGGTGTTTTCCACCGGTACATCCCATGGCTATAACCAGATGACTCTTCCCCTCGCGAACATAGAGCGGCAGCAGGAATTCCAGAAAATCAAGGAGCCTGGTTAAAAATTTATGGGTAATAGACCATTTCCACAGGTAATTGCTCACCTGTTTATCCGTTCCCGGAAGGGTACGCAGGTGTTCCACGTAATGGGGATTGGGCAGGAACCTTACGTCAAAAACCAGGTCAGCATCCATGGGAACGGTGTACTTGTATCCAAAGGAAATAAAAGTAATAAAAACATTTTTTTCTCTTTGCTCGGAAGAGTACAGGTTAAAGATTCGTTCTTTAAGTTCAGTAGGAGTCAGGTAAGAAGTGTTTATAACTTTATCCGCTTTTCCCCGTATCTCGCTCAGCATTTCCCTTTCCCGGGAGATAGAATCCACTATGGGAGCACCATGGGAAAGAGGGTGTTTTCTCCTGGTTTCTTTATAGCGGCGTACCAGTACTTCGTCGTCAGCTTCTAAAAACAAAACTTCGTACTCCAGCCCCATCCCTTCCAGCTGATCAAGGGCATCAAACAGATGGGGAAAGAACTCTCCTCCCCGAATATCGGAAACCAGGGCTACCTTACTTATTTTCCCCTCGGATTGCAAACACATCTCTGCAAACTTGGGGATAAAGTTGGGGGGAAGGTTATCTACACAGAAATAGCCCAGATCCTCGAAGGAACCTACCGCGTTACTCTTCCCTGCCCCGGAAAGTCCTGTAATCAGGACAAACTGAACTTCTTTCATTTAGTTTATGCTCCTTTTTGTGGTGTATATTATCATGAAGAGCCTTTTTTCCCTTTGATCAATAGTCAGGTAAAATGGTTATAATACTTTTGGGGATCCAGTTTTTCTATCCGTCCCTCTTCCTTTAACAGAAGCATCCCCTCTTGGGAGGGGGTTACTTCCCCGATAATAGTTACCGGAGTGCCGGTATCTTTTAATATTCTATCAACTAGATAAGGCGCTTTTTCTGCTGAAGCGGTAAACAACAATTCATAATCTTCGCCCCCGTAGAGAAGCCATTCTTCCAGGGAAAATGCACTTTTTTGGGCCCACCCCCTGGTTTCCTGTAAGCAGGGGAGAGAAACATAGCTTACCCGAGCCCCTACGCCGCTGGCATTACAGATGCCCTCGATCCCCGCTGCCAGCCCATCGCTGAGATCAATGACTGCACCGGGATAAAGTTCTCTTAAAACCAAAGCTTCCGCAAAACGAGGGGAAGGTCTCAGATGAGCTTTTACCAGGGGTTCCACCTCCCGGTACTCCGTTTTTCCCTGGGTATTATCCCCCTGGAGCCAGCTTAAACCTGCGGCAGAAGCTCCCAGATGCCCGGTCACCAAAAGCCGTTCTCCTGGCGAAGCAGTGGAACGATAGGTTGCCTGATAGGGATAAACTTCCCCCAAAATAGATACATCCACCACTAGAAAAGAAGCAGAAGTAGTATCTCCCCCTACTATGGTAACCCCTGATGCGGAAGCAAGTTCTTTCATGCCGGCGTATATCTCTTCCCAGAAGTCCAGGGAGGTTTCCGGAGGCAATGCCAGGGAAACCATAGCCCACCGGGGTGTCCCTCCCATGGCAGCCATATCGCTGACATTAACCGCCAGGGCTTTGTATCCCAGGTCCCGGGGCGATGTATAATTTAAATCAAAATGACGTCCTTCTATCATTATATCACAAGAACTAACCATTCTCTTTCCCGGAGAAGTTTCCAGGACAGCCGCGTCATCGTCTATGCCATGGATAACCCCGGGAGGTGAGGTCTTTTTGGGTTCTTCCAGTATTTCTTTTAGCTTCTGCACCAGTTCTCTTTCGCTAAAATCCGCCACTCTTGGCAACCCGGGCCATAACCTCCTTTCGTCTTCCTCCTGCTGTTGAGGAACTTATTTTTATATCATCTATTACTGCTCATGGGTAAAGTTCGATCAAAATACCTCGCAGCCTGATTTAGTCACCTTTGTTTAACACATACTTTTCTATTATCTCCGCCACCCCGTCCTCATGGTGAGAAGGAGCTATCAGGTCGGCTTTCTCCTTGGCCTGGGGTCTGGCGTTTTCCACAGCAACTCCCAGACCGGCATACTCCAGCATATCCAGGTCGTTAAAACTGTCACCAAATGCCATGGTTTCTTCCCTTTCAATGCCCAGTTTTTCCGCCAGAAACTTCAATGCTTTCCCCTTGGTAGCTCCGGGATGAGTAATCTCCAGGAAAAAGGGGCGGGAAAGCATCAAATTCAGCCTGCCCGGGTAGCGTTCTTTTAATCTCTGCTCCACACCTTCCATGGCATCTTCCCGGTCAATAATAGTTAACTTGGGAGGCGATTTTTGGTACCGATCCAGGAATTTTAAAAGGTTCCCTACCTCCTCAATTTTTACCGGAGATATGGTTTCGTAAAAACGAGTAAACCGGTTATATTCTTTTACCAGGAGACGATCATCCAGGTAAAGGTTTACGTGATGGTTCATGTTTTCAGCTTCTTCAATTACTCCACGAGCCAGTTCATAATCTACGGGGCAATAATAACAGGTCTTCTCTTCTTGCATGCTTCTTACCTGGGCACCGTGATAAGTTATCAGGGGCAGTTGGATATTTAGTTTATGGGCATAGGTAGAAGTGGATTGAAACATGCGCCCGGTAGCCAGGGTAACTTTTACCCCTTTATCCATAGCTGCTTCAATGGCTTTTTGATTGCGTGCAGAGATGTTAGAGTCCTCGTTTAATAAAGTGTCATCCAGGTCCAGGGCAATGAGGCGGTAAGTCATATTCTGTTCCCACCATTTCCAGGTTGATTTTATAAAAATAAATACCAGGCATGGTTACCTGTTTTATTATTAAATATCGCCGTATTTTTATTATAACATAACTGTAACTATCACGGGGTAGGTAAAAACCCGCACCCTCCTTTACTTCCTCACCCCCTCCAGGGCTTACCTGGTAAAAAACTTGACACGGGAGTTATACC
>PWGO01000032.1 GCA_003554525.1 Syntrophomonadaceae bacterium
CCTCCCCCTGGGAGCCAAAATCTTCCTCCCCCCTGGTGGGGGAGGAATTAAAGGTGGGGGGGTCTTTTAGCTTTTCTCGTCTTTTACTTCTGACTTCCGACCTCTGGATTCCAACTTCTAAGATTGCTTTCGGCGTTACTCCTCCGCATCAACTTCTTCCTTTAGCTCCTGGAGAAGCTCCTCCAGCTCCATTAGTTTTTCCCCGTATCCGGACCAGTCACCTTCCTGCTGCTTCTGCCTGGCTTCCCGGAACGTGTCTTCCAACTCCTGGGCCAGATCACTCAATTCCGCAGGAACAAAATAGTCCTTCAGAGCTTCAATATCTTCGATTTCTTCTACTTCTTCTCCCGGTATCTCTTCGGGCAACCTGGTTATTTCTTCTCTTTCCACCAGCACTTGCTGCAATCCTTCTTTTACGGTCTCTTCCATGACCACGTTCTCCCCTGTGGCTACAATAAACCGCCTTAACTGGGGCATGCTATCTTCCTCTCTCCCTTTGGCTTCCGCTTCCAGGAAGATAGGCTCCATATAAAGTATGCCCCTGTTAACAGGCAATACCAGCAGGTTGCCTCTTATAACCCGGGAGCCTTCCCGGCCCCACAGGGCAAACTCCCTGGAAATATCATCACACTGGTCTATACGCCTTTCTACCTGCTCCGGGCCAAAAACATGCCTGCCTGCCGGAAACTGGTACACTTTAACTTCCCCGTAATTCTCGTAGTCGCTCCTTGCCGCCATCCAGGCTATCATCTCTTCCCGCCCTTCCAGGGTAAAAGGATAGATCAGGGCAAACTCCTCTTCCTGTTCCCCGGGAAGCTGCATTATGGTATAGTAAGGTTCCATATATACTTTATCTCCCCGGTATTCTTCCCGGGGAAAATCCCACAGGGCATGGCGGTTATAGAAACCGGCAGGACTGGTCATATGATAAAGGCGGTAAAGATCCGCCTGCACGTTAAAAAGATCTACGGGATAACGCAGGTGTTCCTCCAGTCCTTCGGGTATTTCCTCTATGCTGCTGAACATCCCGGGAAATATTTTACTGTAAGTCTGTATCAAAGGATCCTCCTGGTCCACTACGTAAAAATCCATGGAGCCGTGGTAAGCATCCACCACCACTTTAACCGAGTTGCGAATATAGTTCATATCGGAAACATTTCGGGAATAAGGATGCCTGTCGGTGGTAGTATAGGCATCCTGAATCCAATAAAGCCTGCCTTCGTTAATTACAATATAGGGGTCTTTATCCAGCTCCAGGAAAGGAGCCACCTTTTCTATCCTATCCTGTATGCGGCGGTTAAACATGATCCTGCTTTCCGGTTGTATTTCCCCCGAAAGCAGGATGCGATATTCCCCAAAGCGCAGGGCAAACAACAGACGGCGGGCCAGGGAGTTCAACTGTACTCCCCCTTCCCCATCATAGTGGGTATAAACGTTTTCCCCTTCTTGGGGATAATTAAACTCCCTGGTTTTCGTGTTGGATATAACGTAAGAGTCCGTTTTTTCACCGTAGTAGATTTCCGGCTTATCCAAGTGCATCTCTTCTACCCCCTCGGGGGGGATATCCTTCAAGAAATAGCGCGGCATACCATCCGGGGTAGCCTCGTTAACGGGGCTTGCTGCCAACCCGTAACCGTGAGTGTACTGCAGGTGCTGGTTCACCCAGGTTCGTGCATCCGGGGCCAACCCGTCGTGATCTATTTCCCGGGCGGACAGCATCACCTGCCGGTATTCCCCGTCCACGTAATAGCGGTCAATATCTACATCATAAAAATTATAGAATTCCCGCATCTCCTGGACCTGCCGGAAAGTATCGTGTATGGGGCGGTAATCCCACAACCGGATATTATTGAAAGTCCCTTTGTTCTCCTCGTAATCGCTCCAGGTAATCTCCTCTTCCGCCGAATACTGCACGGTTTCAAAGTTGTCAAGGCCATAGGCCCGGCGGGTATAATCTATGTGATGTTCAATATACGGAGCCTCGTAAGTAAGCTGTGCAGGGGAAACACGCAAACTTTCTACCAGGCCGGGAATTATAACTCCACCCACCAGAGAAACTGCAATTATTGATCCCAACCCGTAAATTACAAAATCAGCCCTCTTTAGCTTAATGTTAATAACAAACACCACCGCCAGTACCAGGGCCAGGCTCAAAAGCACCCAGAAAACCGGCAGGCTGACATTAATATCCGTGTAACCGGCGCCAAAAGCATACCCCCGCCCGGAAAGCACCAGCTCCCTCATTTGCATCCAGTAATCGCCGGCCTTGAGCAAAAATATCAAGGAAAAAAGCAGCGATATCTGGCCCAGTCCGGGGAAAGAAAAGAAAAACCAGCGCCTTTCTACCTGCGCGGGAGGGTTAAAGGTTAAATGTATAATCCCTACCAGCACCAGGGTTACTATTAACACCATCATCAGGTACTGGTATATAAAACGGTAAAAGGGCAGCTCAAAAACGTAAAAAGATATATCGGTATTAAAAATGGGATCGGCTACTCCAAAACTGGTAGAATGTAAAAACTGTTGCAACTCCATCCAAAAGCCGCCGGTGTAAGCCGAAAATATAAACGATATAAAGGCGGAAAGGCCCAGAAAGATAAAGGTGATGCGGCGCGAGGTGATAAATTTATAATAACCGCTACTAATCATCTGCTCCCTTATATTAAGGTTGGGCAGGTAAAGCACAGTCTTGTGCGTAAGCATGAGGTTAACAAAAAGAAAAACAAAGAAAAACAACCAGGTGAACAGGCGCAGGCCCCAGTAGGTCAAGTACCGGGTCCAAAAAACGCCTTCATAACCTGCACCGGTAAACCAGAGCAAGTCCAGGTAAAATTTGTTGCCCACCATAACTAAAACCACTATTGCTGCTACCACCAGCGCAGCCAGCAGCAGAAATTTCCTTTTCATTCCGTCTCTTCCCCCAGTCTTTATATCCCGGATAATAAACTAATTTTATTCTAAGGCAAAAACAGCTCGCTTGTCAAAAAAACACTACAATTTTTTCTGCTTACCACAATTTTTTCTACCTGTCCCTGCCGTTTACCTGCATACTTGAAATTACACCCACCTGTCAGGCCAACTTTCCCTTTCTCGCTAAAACCACCTCGCCTGTAGAACAAGCCCATCTTTTTTTCCTTATTTATAACTACTCGGGATTTATAATTACTCAGGTCTCTATGTGGATAATGGTAACTTAACCCCCGGCCCTGGAGTAGTTACCCTTATTTTTTGATTGATACTGCTGCGCCGCACTGATAAAATTAAAAGAAGGTTAAATTAATTCGGGTGCAACAGGCAACGCATCGTTCAGCGCCATTTTTTTAACCAAGTGAAAACAAAGGGGTAATAATAATTATGAAATACATAGTGATTATAGGTGACGGGATGGCGGACTACCCGGTGGAAGAATTAAACGGCAAGACCCCCCTCCAGTACGCCGCTACTCCCTGCATGGACAGCATGGCAAACGAAGGGACCGTAGGCAGGGTCAAAACCATCCCGGAAGGAATGTCGCCGGGAAGTGACACGGCAAATCTCTCTGTTTTGGGATACGACCCCCAGCGCTATTCAACCGGTCGTTCATCCCTGGAGGCCGCGGGTATGGGAATACAACTGGAAGAAGGAGAGGTATCTTTCCGCTGCAACCTGGTAACTTTAAGCCATCACAGCAATTACCGCGAAAAGGTGATGCTGGACTACTGCGGAGGTGAAATATCTACTGAAGAAGGAAAAGAGCTAATTGAAGAAATCAACCGCAGGCTGGGCAGCAAAACTATAAAGTTTTACCCGGGCATTGGTTACCGCCACCTGATGGTGTGGTCGGGAGGGCCTTCCCGCTTTGAAATTACCCCACCCCACGACATCCTTAACCGCGAAATAGGCCCCTGCCTTCCTTCCGGCAGCAACAGCCCGGAACAGGTAATACTGGAAATAATGAAAGAAAGCAGCAGAATCCTGCCCACCCTGGAAATTAACAGACAAAGAAGGGAAAAAGGGCTACCGGAAGCCAATGGCCTGTGGGTATGGGGACATGGAACCAGTCCCCTTCTGCCGGAATTCTTTCAAAAATACAACCTCCGGGGTGCAGTTATTTCTGCAGTTGACCTGATCCGGGGAATAGGGGTAAGTGCGGGTTTAACCCCGGTAAAAGTAGAAGGGGCCACCGGAGATATCCACACCAACTTTGAAGGAAAAGCCGGGGCCGCCCTGCAAACATTGCTGGAAAAAGAGATGGATTTTGTTTTTGTCCATATAGAAGCACCCGATGAATGTGGTCACCGCCAGGAAATTTACAATAAAGTTAAAGCTATTGAATTAATTGACAATAAAGTAATTAAACACATTGTTGACGGACTGGAAAACAAGGGCTGCAAATACAGGATGCTGATTTTACCCGATCATTATACCCCCCTCTCCCTGAGAACACATACCGCAGAACCGGTTCCGTTTCTAATATACCCGCGGCTGGAAAATCTGGCCTGCCTGCCAGGTCAAAGGCTGGAGGAAAAAAGCTGCCAAGAAGCTTCGCTATTTATCGAGGATGGATACAAGCTGATGGACTACTTTATTTTCAACGGTTTTTAACAAAAAAAGGCTCTATATTCCATATCTCTGCGGCATAATTCTGAATGGTCAGGTCGCTGGAAAAATACCCGGCCCGGGCAATATTGTGAATACATTTCTTCCTCCACCGTTCCTTCTCCTGGTAAATTTCCGCCACCTTCTGCTGGGTTTCCACGTAAGAAGCAAAATCCCGGAGCACGAAAAATTCATCGTGGTGATCTAAAAGGTGTTCGCGTATCATAAAAAATTCATCCCGGGGAGCGGGCAAAAAGCCATTAACCAGCTGATCCAGTATCAACTTTATTCTTGGGTCAGAATCGTAAAGTTTCAGGGCATTGTATCCACCGTATTTCTGGTAATGCAGAACTTGTTCAGCAGTAAGTCCAAAAATAAATATATTATCCTTACCTACCAGCTCTGCTATTTCCACATTGGCGCCATCCATGGTGCCAATAGTTAGTGCTCCGTTTAACATGAACTTCATGTTACCCGTCCCGGAAGCTTCTTTGCTGGCCGTTGAAATTTGCTCACTTAAATCGGCAGCGGGAAATATCCTGGAGGCCAGCGAAACCCGGTAATTTTCCAGGAAAACCACTTTTAATTTATCATTAATTTTTTTATCCCGGTTAACCTTGTCCGCCACCGTATTGATCAGCTTAATTATACACTTGGCCAGTTCAAAATGAGGAAAAGCTTTGGCTCCAAAAATAAAAGTGCGGGGAGTAATATCCAGGCCGGGGTCCTCCTGTAGAAGGTTGTACAGGTGCATTATATGCATAACTTTGAGCAGCTGCCTTTTATAAGGGTGAAGCCTCTTGACGTGTACATCAAATACAGAATCAACGTCTACAGTTAAACCCTTTTTTTCTTTAATCAGTCGCGCCAGGTTAACCTTGTTGCGGCATTTAACCTGGTAAACCTGTTCCTGGAATGCATTATCCCCGGCATAATCCTCCAGCCTGGAAAGCTCCCGGGGGTTACGGATCCACTCAGGGCCTATGACCTGGTTAACCAGCTGCGCCAGGTAAGGGTTGGATTTCAAAAGCCAGAAGCGGTGGGTAATGCCGTTGGTTTTATTATTGAATTTTTCCGGATAGAGCCGGTAAAAACTGTTCATCTCGCGCTGTTTTAATATTTCCGTGTGCAGCCTGGCAACCCCGTTTACACTGTGCGATCCCACCACTGCAAGGTGAGCCATCCTGACCTCGCCTTCCCCAATTATTGCCATTTCAGCGGCTTTCTCCGGGTTTTCAGGGTATTTTTCCAGTAGCTTGGCACAAAACCTCCGGTTAATCTCCTCTACTATAAAATATATACGCGGCAGAAGCGGCCGGAATATATCTACCGGCCATACTTCCAGGGCTTCCACCATAATAGTATGATTGGTATAAGAAACCGTAGAAGTAGTTATCTCCCAGGCTTTTTCCCACTCCATTTCTTCTTCATCCAAAAAAATCCTCATAAGCTCGGGAATAGTTAAAACCGGGTGGGTATCGTTTATGTGTATGGCTATTTTGTGATGCAAGTTTTCAAGGGTGCCGTACTGTTTCCGGTGCCTGCGTACTATATCCTGCAGCCCGGCGGACACCAGGAAATATTGCTGCCTCAGGCGAAGTTCTTTACCCTCGTAGTCAGTATCATCGGGATAAAGAAGCTGAGTAATACTCTCCAGACTGTGCCTGTACTCCACCACACGGCGGTAACAACCCAGGGTTTCACATACTTCCGTTTCCGCAGCTTCGGCGTGCCACAACCGAAGGTTATTAACCGTATTATTCAGGTATCCTACCACGGGGGTATCATAAGGAACTGCCCGAACCACTTCACCGCCTTCGTGAGAATAAAAAGTTTTTCCGTCTTTATCATCTTCTTCTTTTATTTCACCCCCGAACCTTATTTCTACTGTTTCATCAGAGCGGCGTTTTTCCCAGACGTTGCCTTCCCTTAACCAGTACTCCGGGAGCTCCACCTGGTAGCCGTCTTTAATTCTCTGTTCAAACAACCCGTATTTGTAACGGACACCCATACCGTGGCCGGGCATTGCCTGCGATGCCATAGAATCCAGGAAGCACGCGGCCAGGCGCCCCAGCCCTCCGTTTCCCAGGCCTGCATCGGGCTCTTCCTTGACTATATCGAAAAGATCCAGGCCAAGATCGCCCAGACCATCACGGCAAATATCCACAATTCCCAGGTTTATCAGGTTGTTTTCTAAAAATCTTCCCATCATGAATTCCAGTGAAAAATAGTACACTTCTTTTACCCCGTGGGACTGGTACTGCCTGCGGGTATCCATCCAGCTTTCCATGATTATTTCACGGACCATTAACGCCAAGGTTTTGTAAAGCTCCAGGCGGGTGGCCTCCTTCAATTCTTTCCCGTGGACCACTTTTAATTTTTGTACAAATAATTCTTTAAAGCTCTCCCTGTCGGTAAACATGGACATGGTTCCACTACCCTCTCCCGTAAATAGATTTTTACTAATTCCGCTTCCCACCGGTTTAATAACAAGTCTTCTCCGCCTTTTTTACTTCCACCTTAAATTAAAACACATATTGTTTAACTATTTAAGTGTCAAATTTCTGGTAATTACATGATGGGTTTACCACGTTTACCGCTCCAGGTTTACCGTCCCAGGGCCAGGGCCAGCCGTGAACCGGAATTAATTTATGGCTTTATTAAGGGTTTTAAAGGAATTATTAACTTACATATTGAAAATAAATAAACAAAGGGAAATAAACCCGTAAAGGTGAGTTTTACTTGATTGTACCCGTCAGCGAGCACTTAAAGCTGGTAGTAAGCGAAGACTTTACCTTCTGTAACTGCCTGCTCATTGAAGACAAACAAAGAGGAATTATTGAAACAGGTATGGATAAAAATCTTTTATCCAGTATCGAGCCTCATTCCATAGATACCGTGCTGTATACCCACCACCATTTCGACCATGTGCGCCACAACGAGTTCTTTCCGCAGGCTTACATAAGCATACACGGCCTGGATTATCCTGCCTTGACCGACTTTAACCTTTTCTTCCACTACAATTCTTTTGACCAGTGGAAGGAACTAATGCCCGGCTACGACTACGAAGAAGCTGCCTACCAGGTGGGTCTTACCAGGGAAGAAGTTATTAGAAGCTGGCACATAAACGGAACTTTTGAAAACAGGGATATCGTAGATTTTGGAAACACCTGTGCGGAAATTATACATACCCCCGGGCATTCAGCGGGCCACTGTGCTTTCTGGTTTCCCCGTGAAGAGTTCCTGTTTTCCGGGGACATCTGCCTCACCAGGGTAGGTCCGTGGTACGGGGAAATATACGCCAGCCCGGAGGACATGATAAACTCTATCAACTACCTGATCGAGTTAAAGCCCTCCAAAATCGCTACCTCCCACATACCGGAAATTTGCAAAGACGGTGTAGAAAGGCTAAAACGCTACCGGGACAGGATCTACAAAAGAGACGAACGGGTGTACAGCTACTTAAAACAAAAACCAGCAGATCTACATGAGCTGGCCGGGCAGCACCTTATATACAAAATACATCCTACACCTTTTGTTTTATTCTGGGAAAAGCTTATCCTGCTTAAACACCTGGAAAGATTGCAAAATCAAGGCCTGGTGGAAAAGTTTAACAACAAACTTTACCGGGCCAAACAAGGAGGATGGTTATGAGCATTATTAAAGATCCCGGGCTGGCACCGGAAGGAGCCCGGAAAATAAACTGGGTTAAAAGGCATATGCCGGTGCTGCGGAAGTTGGAAGCGGAAAACAGCAGGGAACAGAGTTTTGAGGGCTTAAAAGTAGCAATATGCCTGCACCTGGAAGCCAAAACTGCTTACCTGGCGCAGGTTTTTGCCAGAAGCGGCGCCGAAGTAGCTATTGCCGGCAGCAACCCTCTTTCAACCCAGGACGCAGTTGCCGCAGCGCTTGCCGAAGAAGGTATGAATGTTTTTGCTGTTCACGGGGCCACGGAAAAAAAGTTCAAGGAACATCTGAGGCAAGTTTTAAAAACGGAGCCTGACCTTATCGTGGACGATGGAGGAGACCTGGTAAGCATTATACACCAGGAAATGCCGGGCTTAAGCAAAAAGATCATGGGTTCGGCAGAAGAAACAACTACCGGGCTTATACGCCTTCGCTCCATGGAAAAAGAAGGCGTACTTTCATTCCCCGCCGTTGCCGTCAACGACGCGTTCTGCAAACACCTGTTTGACAACCGGCACGGGACCGGCCAATCGGTTTGGGACGGGATAATGCGGGCTACCAACCTGGTTATAGCCGGAAAAACAGTTGTAGTTGCCGGTTTCGGGTGGTGCGGTAAAGGAGTAGCCCTGCGCGCCCGAGGGCTGGGAGCCCGGGTTATAGTAACCGAAGTGGACCCGGTTAAAGCCCTGGAAGCTGTCATGGAAGGTTATGAAGTCCGGCCGCTTAAAGAAGCCGCGCCCCTGGCCGACCTGGTAATTACCGTAGCCGGGGTCAACCGGGTGGTTAACCGGGAACATTACTCTTACCTTAAAGACGGCGCCATGCTGGCCAACGCCGGGCACTTCGACGTAGAAATAGATAAAAAAGACCTGTACCATTACGCAGATTCCTACACCCAGGCACAGCCAAATGTGGAAGAGTTTATTCTCCCGGGGGGCAAAACCCTGTACCTGCTGGCGGAAGGAAGACTGGTTAACCTGGCTGCAGCGGACGGGCACCCGGCGGAAATCATGGATCTATCTTTCGCCCTCCAGTTTATGGCCCTGAAATACCTGAAAGAAAAACATAAACAGCTCCCCTTCAGCCTGCTGTCCGTTCCCCCGGAAATCGACAGCGAAATAGCACGGTTAAAATTGCAAGAAATGGGGGTATCTATAGATACCCTGATGGAGGAGCAAAAAAAATATATGGAATCCTGGTAAAATAAATAACCGGTCTTTTGGCATAATTTAACCGGCATCCCAAAAAAGAATGCCGGTTAAATTAATAATCCAGTCCTGCCCGGGCAGCTACCTTCAACTTACTTATTTTTCAAAAGATCCACTGCTTCCAGGGCGTTTTCGGCATACAGGTCGGCCCCGGCTTTTTCCGCGTATTCTTCGTTCACCGGAGCTCCACCCACTATAACCCTGACGTTGTCCCTTAAACCGTTTTCTTTAAGCGCTTCCACTACCCTGCCCATTTCCGGCATCGTAGTAGTTAAAAGCGCAGACATGCCCAGGATATCCGGCTGGTTTTCCTTTACTGAATCCACAAACTTATTTACCGGTACATCCACTCCCAGGTCTATTACTTCAAAACCGTTGGCAGTAAGCATCATTTTTACCAGGTTCTTGCCCAAATCGTGAATGTCTCCCGCTACCGTTCCCAGGATTACTTTACCTGTAAAACTCCTTTGACCTTCCAGCAGGTGGGGCTTGACTATATCTATCCCTACCTGAAGGGCCTGCGCGGCTATCATGACTTCGGGTATAAACATTTCTCCATCGGCAAATTTATTCCCTACCGTTTCCATCCCTTTCATTAACCCGTTATCAATAATATCCAGGGCCGTACCGCCTTCATCGAGCGCTTCCTGCACTTTCTTCTTAACATCTTCTTCCTCCCCGCTTTCTACCGCCTGCGCTACTTCTTCCAGTATGGCCAACGATACACACCTCCTTCTCCCTGGTTTAAACTACCGGTTTAATTCTGTTTCCAGTAAATGGTTAGCTCAAAATACCGTTTCGGTATGCTTTAAGGTATGCGCCACACATTGGATCGTTACCCAGTAATACGTTGCCTGCCTTAATAGCAGCCATCATCCCCTTTTGCAAGGGATTCATTATCACCGAATCCATTCCCTGCTGCATAAGGAACAGCATAAATGTCTTGTTTAGCGTTTCCCGGGCCGGAAGCCCGTAGGACACATTGCTCAAGCCTATCGTGGACTTTACCCCTTCGTATTCCTTGAGCCTTTTCAGCGTTTCTAAAGTAACCAGAGCACTTTTATGATCTACACTTACCGGAAGGGCGAGGGGATCAAAATAAAGGTTTTCCCGGGAAACCCCTGATTTATCTGCACTTTTTACAATTTCATCTACCACTTCCAGGCGTCCTTCTACCTCTTCCGGTATACTCTCCCTTATAGGTAAAGCCACTGTCGGGCTGTTGTATTCCCTGGCAAGCTCCAGGAAAGCATCCAGCCGCCCTTTTTCCGCGTTCACCGAGTTTATAAAAGTGCCTTCCCCGCACATTTCCAGCCCCGCTTTAAGCACCTCATAATCGGTAGTATCTACAGATACAGGCTTGTCTACAGTCCCGGCAACCACATCGAGGGCCCACTTCATATCTTCTACTTCCCCCGAAGTCTCCCCGGAACCGGTGGCCACGTTGACATCTATATAATCAGCGCCAGCATCACTCTGCCTCTTGGCCAGGCTGGCAATAAATTCCCCATCCCGGTTAATAATTGCCTCCCTTACTTTTTTACCCGATGCGTTAATTAATTCTCCAATCACTATCATACTGTTACCATACCCCTTTCTTTAATTAATTTTTATATAACCATTCTAAAAATTTTACTTAAATATTAACACGACTAAAAATTAAAATCCACCCCTCCCACACAAAAACAATAGGGGAAAGCATTTAGCCTTCCCCTATTCTACCATTAAGCGGGCCCTTTGCTAAGAACAATCCTGCCTGAAATAATTAGCAGATTATATTATTTTTTAACTTATTAACTTTCCCTGGGGAAATATTACCTTATTTGTACTCCACCACCGGCTTTGTCTATATAGCAGTTATAATTTTTTTTCAATTTCCAGAACAGCTGTATATCCATGGCCCATGCCCAGCCCTTCCTGGAATATCATTTCTGCACGGCGCAAAAGATAGGCCAGCTGGGGCTCAATTATATTTGCCCTTACATCTTCCACCGGCAGGCCTTTAACCTGGTCATTAAGCTGAACAAGGGTACGGGTGGAAAGGGATAAAAAATCACCCATTTCATCTTCACCGTGATCAAGAGCTACCGTTTTCCCTTCCAGCACTTTTTCTGTTATATCCACCAGGCTGTTCCATATTCTTTCCAGGCGCTTAAACCTGCGATTTAAATGCTCAAACCCTTCTGCGTGCTGATAATGTACCCGCAACTCTTCCAGGTCGGTGCGGCATTCCGGCTCAAGCAGTGAATTTACCGCTGAACGAAGTTTCTGCGGGCAATCATTAAATTCACCCGTTTCTATATGGCGGCCGACAAAAAGGGAACGGTCAAATAAACGCAGCACTTTTATTTCTGCATGGTGCCTGGACCTGCGGGCCACCCTGTTAATGATAGAAAAGATAGTAGCCCGGTCCATGAGGCGCATATTAAAGCTTTCCAGTTCTACATTTTCCCTCTCTTCACGGTCATACAGGTAGGAAACTACGTACGGGATAGTATAATTTTTTTCCAGGGGATCGGCCCAAAAGTTCTGCCACTCGTAGCTGTAAGCGCCCAACCAGTCCCCAAGGAATATCGCCTTTTTCCCGCTGTATTCAATAATTCTTAACAATAGATCTTCTACGTCTTCATCCCTGCAATGAGAAAGGGTCCCATAGTTGGCAAAGTAAATATCAAAAGGCGGCTCTTCCTCAACTCCCAGCCCCTGAAGAAAATCTCGCTTTAAAAATTTTACGTGCTCGCAGTTACTGAAATAACCCCTGCCCTGCTCCAGGAGCTCGGAGTTAAGATCAACCCCGACGTATAAATCAATTTCGCTTTCAGGCAAAACGTTTACTTCTACTTCACGGGGAGAAGCATCGTGATTTACTACTTCCGTTAACAGCTCATAACCGTCTCCGCTGCCGCATCCCAGGTCCAGGATACGAACCTTGCGTCCATTTTCCAGGCATCTGCGCTTTATGTCTTCTAAAAAAGGCCGGAGAAAAAATGCTGTTTTTTTATCTTCCCAGAATCTCCTGACGTTGTCGTACTTTCCTTTCAACCCAGGAGGTTTGCCGTATAAGCCACTGGTTGCCATCTGCCTGTAAGCATCATTAACACTCATGTCAATAAATCCTCCCTGTTTCTTGATATTAATATTTTATTGCGGGTTTACTCCACATCCCCCTGTTTTACCCCTCCTTTCTCCAATTTTCCCCGATGACTATAAAATGCACTCAAATATTAAGTGCATCAACAATTACCTTACTGTGGTTTTAAACTACGGCTTTACCCTCCCGGCTCTGCCCGGTGCTTTCTGTACCGGCTCACCACTAAATATTGTATCTAAACTACAACCAAAAAGCAAAAAGCTTATGACCGGCACAAATCATGTACAGCAAAAGTTACAGGTGTAGATGTAAAGCAACCCCCTTATTCGCAGCCATACTCAACTATATTCTCCGTAAAATAAAAATATTAATGGAATTTTAAACGCATGCTAATATATGGTAATTCCTTCCCGGATATCCTCAAACGTGGCCAGGCCGATCCCGGATACTTCTTTTATTTCTTCTTTTTCATTAAATCTCCCATGCTCCTCCCGGTAATCTATAATCTCCCGGGACCTCACTTCTCCAATATTTTTTAACTCCTGCAACTCCGCCGGGCCCGCTTCATTAATATTTACCCTGGAAGTCCCGGAACTGCTGCCTGCCTCACCCCCGGGAGAGGTGTTTCCATAATCTATTGCCGCTTCCTTCTTGTTATCTTCAGAAGGAACAATAATTTTTTCCCCATCCCTTAATTCCCTTGCTTTATTTATACTTTCCAGCAAGGCTTCTTCTGCAGGTTCCGCTTCCTCCAGGGCATGGTACACCCTGGAACCCCGGGGCAGTTTTACAATTCCGCTATCTTTAACCGCACCGGATACATCAACCACTATTTCTTCTTTTATTTCTTTTTCTTCTTTTGCTTCTTTTGCTTCTTTTGCTTCTTTCCAGGTACGCTCTTCTATATTTTTTTCTTCTCCTGCAGCTTCTTCCCGGGACTGCTCCTGTTCCCTGGGAGACATTTCTTCACCACTACTACCAGGGAAATCCACCCGGAAAAACACCCCCAGGAGCAGAAGCCCGGCCAGCAATACAAGAAGAAGCTTTTCTTTATGTTTCAGCGCTGTCACTTACATAACCTCCGCCAAGTTCTTCCCGGTTTTAACTGTGGCCCGAGTTTGTTTAGACTATATTTCTATTTTATTAAACCTGGACTTTTCGTTTCCACTCCTGCCATACTCTTCCTTGTATCCTTTTACTTCGTCCCTGTAGCCCTGCACTTCCCGGCGGGAACTGCTTTCCGGCCATTCCTGCTTCTTCTGCTCTTCTCCTTTTTGCGGCTCTTTTTGACGAACCTGGCGGCTTATATCCTCTTTATATCCCTTTACTTCCTCCCTGTAGCCCTGCACTTCCCGGCGAGTACCGTTACCCGAACTTTCCATTTCTTCTTGCTCTCCAGGCTTTTCCGGCGCTTTTTTCTTTACCGGTTCTTCTTTCCTGGGCCCGCCTTTATTCTGCCCGGGTTTAAAGTTTATGCCCTGGACGTGAATATTAACCGTTACTTCTTCTAGCCCTATAGTTTCTTCAATTCTTTCCCGAACCGTGCTCCGGAGTTCATCTGTTACTTTCTTGATCTTAAATCCGTATTCTACCACCAGGTACATATCCAGGATTACCCGCTCCTTCTCCATATCTACCTTGATTCCCCTGGAATATTCTTCTCTTCCCAGTTTTTCTGCTATACCGTCCACTATATTCCCGCTCATCCAGGCAATACCCTCTACTTCGCTTGCAGCCATCCCGGCCAGCATGCTTATAACATCTACGGAAAGAGTCACGCTATCGGAACCCTGGCCGCCTCCTTCTAAAATCACCTCATCTACCTCGTTATTTCTCTTTTCTTCGGTCAAAACTTTCACCTCCTTACTTTATAAATTATTTATAAATAATCACGAAAATGATTGAATTAACGCTATCATGCTAAATATACTTTCCGGCCCACCAATTTAAAAAGATTCTTTATCCCCGGTCATCATTTCTACTTAAAGATTATAATAAACCCAAATTTAGTTAAGTTTGGGTTTAATTATGTTTGCAGGCAGCATGTTCCTAAAATCTTTAACTGTAAAAAGCGCGGCAAAATTTATCAAACTTTATCCAGTATAATAGTTATGTCACAGGTACTTCTACACCTGGATAGAAAATCCCTTTTTTTTGTTTCTTCCCAAAGAAAAAAAACTGCTTGAGAAATAAACAAAGGCACAAGCCAGGCTAATTATCTCCCGATACCACCAGGTTAACCAGCTTGCCGGGAACAGCCACGGCTTTTATTACTTCCCTGTCTTTCAAGTACTGCTGTATACGCTCTTTTTGATAAGCCTCATCTATCATCTCCTCGCGGGAAAGTCCCGCGGGAACCATCATTTTTTCCCTGACTTTACCGTTAACCTGGACGACCACTTCTACTTCCTCCACCTGGAGAACCGCGGGGTCGTGTTCCGGCCAGGAAGATAACAGTACGCTGTTATCGTAGCCCAGCATTCTCCAGCATTCTTCAGCAATATGAGGGGAAAAAGGAGACAAAAGCAGAACGGTAGCTTCCAGGGCCTCCTGCAGAACCCGGGAATTGATTTCCCCGTGTTCTTTTTCCTGCACGTACTCATAAATGGAATTAACCATCTCCATTATGGCACTTATAGCCGTGTTAAAGTTAAAACGCTCTTCTATATCCCCGGTAACTTTTTTTATAGCAGTATGGACGCTGCGCCTCAGCTCTTTTTCCTCCCGTTCCGGCTGTTTCTTCCCGCTGCCTTCTCTTACTACGGAAGCGTATTCCTCCAGGAGTCGATAAACCCGTTTTAAAAACCGGTGTGCCCCCTCCACTCCCTGCTCACTCCACTCCAGGTCTTTTTCCGGCGGAGAAGCAAACAGTATAAACAGGCGCCCCGTATCTGCACCGTAATGGTTAATTATATCATTTGGAGTAACCACGTTCCCTTTTGACTTGGACATCTTAGCCCCATCCTTGTATACCATACCCTGGGCCAGCAGCCTCGAAAACGGTTCTACCACGTTTACCATTCCTGCATCATAGAGTACCTTCGTAAAGAAACGGGCATAAAGCAGGTGCAATACGGCATGCTCAATACCGCCAATATACTGGTCTACCGGCATCCAGTAATCGGCGTCCTCGCTACTGAACGGAGCCTTTTCAAGGTCCGGACTTGTATATCGCAAGAAATACCAGGAGGAGCACATAAAAGTGTCCATGGTATCGGTCTCCCTTTTGGCCTCCTTGCTTCCGCAGGCAGGACACTCGGCCTGGACAAAAGAATTGTACTGGGATAAAGCAGGCACCCGGTCACCCGCCAGCTCTACGTTTTCGGGCAAAGTAACCGGCAGTTCTTCCTCCGGGACGGGGACTGTGCCGCAGCTGTCACAGTAAATAACCGGGATCGGTGCACCCCAGTAGCGCTGGCGTGAAATAAGCCAGTCCCTGAGACGGTAAGTGGTTTTGGCTTCACCTTTTCCTTCTTGCTCCAGGTATTCGGTAATCTTATTTTTGCCTTCTTCAAAGTCCAAACCGTTAAACATCGCGGAATTTACCATGTAGCCCGGTCCTTCATGGGCTTCTACCAGGGAATCACTGCTTAAATCTCTATCGTAAGGGTTTATCACTACTTTCACCGGCAGCCCGTATTTTTGTGCAAACAGGAAATCCCGCTGGTCGTGGGCCGGAACACCCATCACTGCGCCGGTTCCGTATTCCATCAGCACATAATTTCCTACCAACACTGGAACTTCTTCTCCATTTACGGGATTTATGGCGTGCCTGCCGGTAAAAAGCCCTGTTTTTTCTACTTCTTCACCGGTACGGCTCATCTCGCTTTCATTAACGGTACGCCGTACGAAATCCATTACTTCTTTTTCATAAGAAGTACCCTTAACCAGTTCGTTAACCATGGGATGATCCGGGGCTATAACCATGTAGGTGACCCCGAAAAGCGTATCGGGCCTGGTAGTAAAAGCTCTAAGTTCGCTGCCGGGAAACTCTTTCAAGGGAAACACTATCTCTGTGCCATAACTTTTCCCTATCCAGTTGCGCTGCATAATTTTTACCCGCTCGGGCCACCCCTCCAGAAGATCAAGGTCCTGAAGCAGCCTTTCCGCATAATCGGTTATACGCAGAAACCACTGCTCCAGTTCTTTGGTTACTACTTCACTTTCACACCGCCAACAACAGCCGTTCTCTACCTGCTCGTTAGCCAAAACCGTTTCGCAGTAGGGACACCAGTTAATAGCCGCGTTCCTGCGATAAGCCAAACCGCGCCGGTAAAAAAGTAAAAACAACCACTGGGTCCAACGGTAATAATCGGGGTGGCAGGTGGTAACTTCCCGGTTCCAGTCATAGCTTAACCCCAGTGATTTTTGCTGCTGCCTGATCTCTTTAATGTTCTCAAAAGTCCAGTCCCGGGGGCTTACCCCGTTCTCGATAGCAGCATTTTCAGCCGGCAGTCCAAAAGCATCCCAGCCCATGGGATGCAAAACATTGTAGCCACGCATACGCAAAAAACGGGCCAGCACATCCCCTATGGTATAAACCCTCATATGCCCCATATGTAAGCTTCCCGACGGGTAGGGAAACATTTCCAGCACGTAGTACTTGGTGCGTGAATTATCTTTAAACACACTATCAAAATCATTGTCTTTCCAGTACTTCTGCCATTTTGCTTCTAACTGCTGTGGATTATACCCCTGCATTTTTATACCTCCGTAATTCCGTAATTTAGTTTAACTTCTTAAGTTATCTTTATTTTACTTATATGGTAATGCTTGCCCTTGTGATAAAGCTTGACTAAATATAATTATAGCCCGCCCCTTTAATGAGACGAGCTCAATTTGCGGGCCGTCCTGACCTGTAAAATAAAGATGGTGGAGCTGGCGGGACTCGAACCCGCGTCCTCTTCCATGCCAA
>PWGO01000033.1 GCA_003554525.1 Syntrophomonadaceae bacterium
CTTCAACTATATCTTCCGGCGTAATTTCGTCCAAGTTGTTCATACGCTGTGGGATCGAGACTCTCTCATCTTCCCCGCCAACAAAATCTCTTTCGACGTGGAATGCTATGGAGCTTCTCTCACTTTCAATCGTTCCGTCTCCAGTTTCAGCAGTAGAGACTACATAATAGTACACTTCATCCTCACCGCTCATGACTCCATCATGGTCGAGAGTTGGTGTGCCTTCTTCTTCAACTGTTACTCCTTCATCAGCAAGAGTCCATTCGTCAAGATCTTCGTATCTGTCGTGTGAGTAGTACACGTTGAATGTTGAAGCTCTTGTATATTCCCATTCGAGTGTGTGGTCTTCTCCATCAACGTCTATCTCTATCCATGTTGGTGGTCTTAACGAGTGAACCGTGATCTCTTCGTCCCATTCGTCGGCATAGTCTATATCTTCGTCAGGATGTTCAGTTCTGACCGATATATCACCTGTACCAGCGTCTCCGTGTTCGGTTTGCCATGTCAGATCAACTTCTTTAGTCTCATCGCCGCCTATTTCAACGTCTCTTTCTCTGTGTACCCAGCCATCATCCCAACCGGGCGTGTAGAGATATACGTTGTTTTCAGCAGTAGCGTCGCCTTCATTCTCTATCGTAGCGGTTATCTCAAACTCATCGCCTTCAGCCACTTCGTAGTAGTCTACGCTTGCGACCACGAATTGGTCGGTCTCTAGGACCACAACTTCCATTTCATCGTAGGTGTCCTCGTAGTCAACATTAATCAATTCTTCGTCGTAATCTGTTTCAAGCGTATCTACGTGGGCATCGTATGTTCCTGCGTCGCCGACTTCGGTAACCCATGTCAACTCTTTTTGTTCTTCAGATATTGGATCTACTTCGACGTCCACTAACTCGTAAACAACTTGGTCTCCATTGTCTTCTTCCTCGATGATAAACTCGATGTATTCATCAGCGGTTGCTATTCCTTTGTTTTCAAGAGTTATGTCTATGACCATCTCTTCTGCCTCGAAGACATCGTCGTTGTAGTCATCTATGGTGACTTCGAGATAGGAGTTTGCTTCGACTATAGCTTCGGCTTCTGCAGTCTCGTGAGTATCGTCGTCATATCTTGTTTCGACTTCTATGTCGTCGGTACCGGTGTTTCCTTCTTCCCCGAATCTGGTGTTCCAGGTCAATTCGAAATCATCAGTATCTTCTAGTCCTTCAACGCTCAAGGAATCTCTTTCGTCGCCTCTAAAGTCGTAGAGTGCAACTTCGTGGTCTTCGGCAGCAGCGTCTTCTCCTATGTTCGTGACATCAACGGTCACTACGAGTTCTTCAGGAACCTCAACAGGATCGGCAACATGAGTTACTTCAACTTCAAGGTAGACCTCACCAGCTATTTCAACTTCCGCTGTGTCGTGGTTTGGTTCCCATCCATATTCATAGAAATCTTCAGTGCGAACTTCTACATCATCCGTTCGGTCGCCGTCGCCGTATTCAGTCTCCCACACGAGAGTTTCACTTTCCACATCACCAGAACCAACAGTCAATCCAACAGTGTCAACCAGCTCTCCGTCGAAGTTGTAAAGTGTGATATCTTGCGTTCCAGATGTGGAACCGATATTTTCTACATCAACCTCTACTTCGAGATCCTCGTTCTCGCTGATATCATCAACATTGGTTATCTCTATTTCGAAGTGGTCGTCTTCCCTGATCAGGACTTGCTCAGTATCGAACTCTTCAGTTTCAACTACTTCGACCATTATCTCGTCTTCGTCTGCATCACCGAACCAGGTATCCCACTGGAAGGTGTGTGTTTCTACATCTCCATGGTCGAGTTCTACCTCATGCGTGTGATCTGTCTCTCCATGTTTTCTTTCACTGTCATCTTCATCATTCGGTAATTCTCCGTCAAAATTGTATAGATGTACCGTCTGCTCGCCTTCTTCAGAACCGATGTTCTCTATATCGACTTCGACTTCAAGGACCTCTTCCTCGTATATCGAGGAGTTGGTATCAACTATGTCAACGACGAAGTAAGTTTCACCAGTGACTTCAAGGTAAGCTATATCACCAAGACCGTCAACCTCTTCAAGATCCGGTGCTATGGTTACATCATAGTCGCCAGCATCGCCGTAACTAGTTTTCCATGTGAATTCGATAGTTTCTGTTTCGCCAGCAGCAACATCTAGAGTATCCAAATCACTTTCAACCTCTTCATCAGTATCTTGGTCTTCGACTCTAAATCTCATGAAGATGTTCTCTCCATCAGCAGATCCAAGGTTTTCAACATCAGCAGTTATCGTGGCATCGGTGTTTTCAGCAGCCTCGAAATCCGCGTATTCTTCGAAGTCGACTACATACCAGTGTACAGCTTCAACCACTGCATCTTCTTCTGCGGGGATGTAATCTCCATCATCGTTAACATCACTTGCTTCATCTCCTTCACCGACCACTTCAGCGGTCACTTCTATGTCTTCGTTTGTCAATCCTGTATGGTCTTCTATCTCACCGTAATCAGTTTCCCATTCAAGGGTGAAACTTGTTTCTTCATATCCGGTCAATGTTATTGCCTCAGTATCGGTGCCCATCACATCATCGCCTTCTTCTATGAGTATGTTCAAGTCTATGTCTTGGGTAACCTCTTCATCACCAAGGTTTTCAACGTTAACATCGACAACCATGGTTTCACTTTCTTCTATCGGCGAATCGATGTCTGTTATCTCTATATCAAAGAGGGCGTCACCTTCTATCGTCACTTCAAGTTCAGCAGAGTCGTCTTCAGTTTCAACAGTTACGTAATCAGTACCGGCATCGCCTCGCTCTGTGGTCCAAGTCAAGATGTCTCCGTCTTCCACTCCATCGGTATCTATGTGGATGTGGGTTTCGGCTTCATCAACATCTCTGCTAGCTCTAGTATTGACATCGAAATCCTCACCGGCCATCACAGTATCTACTTCTTCGTCATAGAAGTTGTAGTATTCAACTTCCTGCACGGCGTTTTCAGAACCCCAGTTGAGTATGACAGGATATACTTCAAGATCTTCCGTCTCATCTACCGCAGCGTTTGTGTCGTCTTCACCAAGGAAATCTATCTCGTAGTGGTGGTCTGGTTCTACATACAGGTACTCATATCCAGGATCTCCATCTTCCTCAGCCGGGAAGTCTTCACCTTGTTCAGTAATCACTTCAAAGTCTAAATAGTTATCACCGTCGCCCCACTCGGTTTCGAAATCGAAATCGCCGGTCCATGTTTCTCCAGCGTCTATCTGTGTGTCATCAAATGTGCTCTCGTAGACCGTGATTTCAGCTTCAGTATCCTCACACTCGTAGCTCACATCAACGTCTATATCCTGCGTGCCAGAAACATCTCCAACGTTCTCAACTTCGATGATCACTTCTTCGACACCTTGGTTTTCTATAAGCACGTCTTCAGCACCCTCGTATATCACTTCAACGTCAACCACGTCAAATGTGGCTTCCTGTCCTGTTTCAAAGCTGACCATTTCACTGGTTCCTTCTGTTGTGTAGGCGTTATCATATCCATCCTCGTATCCGTAGTCTTCACTGTCCGCACCTTCCATCAGGTTCATTCTGACCATTATTTCGTATTCGGTGTCGGAATCTAATCCGTCGATTTCACCTTCGTTAAGTCCGGTAGTTCTCAAGTCGGGATCTACGGTACCAGCATCAGGATCTGGTACGATAGGATCATCGTAATCATCGTCAATCTCGTCTGTTTCTCCACTGTATTCCCATTCTGTGTCACCTTCTGCTCTGTAGAAAACAGAGTAGCTCTCAAAGTTCTCGTATGTACCTTGTCCAGTCGTCTCTTCTTCCTCTCCACAGTAATCCGTGTATACAGGAGATTCAACTTCTACTGTTATACTGTCTTCGGTAGTTTCTACCAGTTCAGGAGTTGGTATTGGTTCGTACTGCACGTACATCGCTGGATCCATCTGATCGTCATCGACTTCTCTCGTCGCCGATACGACATAACCAGGTTCAATGTCTTCATCTCCTTCAGTCTCCAGAGACTCGGTGATGTAGTACAGCTCTTCACCATGTCCCGGATCCTCATCCCAATCGGCTTCCCAGCCGACAAAGGTGTAGTCTTCCAAGACATCTCTTTCTATCTCTTCTGCTCGTTCAACAAACTCTTCTGAATTTTCTTCCTGTATCACATACAATGACTCGTCTCCTTCGGTATCGTCCCACTCGGCTTCACCGTCATGACTGTGCACTAAACGCGCCCTTATGTCTTCAGCTCCCGTATCTGCCCGAACGATGGGCGCAAAGAGGGAGCCGACCAGCACAAGGACGGCTATTGTCGCAAAAATCGTTTTGGTTTTTTGTCTATACATATATATCTACCATCCTTTCGGAGATTTCTCTCTCCATTCGGTAGGCACTATCCACTTAGGGGCATGGTCAATATTTAAACTTTACCTTGTAACTTTCTCGGAAATCCCTGAAAAAATGGTAAGAAAGGGTTTTCAAAGGAGATGTGTTCCAAGTTATTTTTTTAGTCCTCGACAACAGGGTTTTTGTTTCCAATGGTTGTTTGGACAGGTGTGTCATTGCAGATCCCTTCGCGAACTTCCATTTCCATCTCAGAAGTCTGTATCTCTTCGGCGTAATCCGTGCTAGCCTCACTTGAAGTTGTGGTGCTAGGGAGGCCGTCACTTTTTTGCACCCCTTCAGAAGCGTCCACACCATTAAAGTCAGTGGGGTGTTCGTACTCAGGCACAATAAGCTCGGGTTCCCACTCAATTGTTACGTCTTCCTGCACCATCAGACCTATAGCATCACCAGCTTCGATAGTAAAGTTTTCACCGAGCCATTCGTCACGTAATGTATCGTAATGATAGATATCATCGTACGTCTCCAAGTCAGGCTTGACGATTTCGAAGATGTAATCGTTTGACTGTAGGTCACCCTCGATAGCGGTCACTATGTCGCCCGCTCTCAGTTCACCATCGCCCGTTCGGTCGGCCAACGTGTAAGGCACAGACGTATACACAAGCGGTCTTTCACCTTCTTCGATGGTTATCGTGTCGTCGCTGTCCATACCAGTTATGTCCCAAGTATACTCGTTTTCGAACACCAATGTTACGCTTTCACCAGGCTCGAAGACTGCGTCTTCAAAGTCCCACTCAAGTCCTACCCAATCGGCGAGACCAGAACTCGTTCTGTCGGAACGGTCCCACTCCGACACAGAGCCTGTCGAGCCAAGGTAGTTTGGTGATGTATCTAGATCGCCCTCGATATCTTCAACTATAGTTTCGGGTGTAATTTCGTCCAAGTTGTTCATGCGCTGCGGGATAGAGATTCTCTCTTCTTCATATCCCCCTTCAAAATCACGCTCTACATGGAAGCCAAGAGAACTCCTATCACTCTCTGCCACAACTTCCGAGTTCTCATCCACCACGACAGAGGTGATGTAATAATAGACTTCTCCATCAAAACCGCTTCCGAGGACGTTTTCATGTACGGTCGAAGGGGTAGAATCGTCATCTACCTCCAATCCTTCAACAACGATATCCCACGTATCGAGATCATCATATCTATTGTAGGAGTAGTACACGTTAAAGGCAGGGGCCAAAGTGTGTTCCCAGATCAATTCGTGATCATCGCCAATAAGGTCTATCTCCATCCACTCAGGTGGGCGAAGTGTGTGAACGGTTACAGTTTCGACCCAACTATCGGCATAGTCGATATCGGGGTCCGAATGTTCTGTTCTGACATCAATATCACCCATACCCGCATCTCCCATCTCGGTGTCCCAATGTAATGAGACTTCATCGGTTTGGCCGCCACCGATACTCAGATCGGGATATGTATCTACTAGGCCTTCGTCCCATCCCGGGACATAGAGATAAACATCACTTTCGAGCGTATCAGGGCCCTGGTTGAGTACTGTAACATTGACTGTAAAGGTTTCTCCTTCAACAACCTCCTGATACTCGATTTCTTCGATGACGACCTCTAAACTTTCAAGAACTTCAACATCGACTTCATCGTAAGGAGACTCATCAATACCTGTTTCAACATCTTCGTAATCCGGTTCTAGAGAGTCGATGGAAGCGGTGTACTCACCCATATCGCCAACGCTGGTGTCCCACGTGAACTCTATTTCCTTGACAGAAGACGGATCGACGTCGACACTCATCCAATCTTCCTTTACATCGCCATCATCGATCAAGAACTCAACATCTTCGTCCTCAGCCTCGCCGAGGCCTTCGTTGGTGAGTTCGGCGTACACGATCAAATCTTCGCCTTCATGTACCTCTTCGTTCCAACCAGTGATATCCACGTTAAGATACGTTCCGGGGTCAACAGTGGCCTCTGAAAGAACTGCTTCATCAACCTCTTCATAATCTCCCGACGCAACTTCAATATCATCCGTGCCAATGTTGTCTGCGTCGCCAAAGACGGTATCCCAGGCGAGAGTAACATTTTCGGACCCTCCACCTTCGAGATCGTCTATATACACCATATCGACCTCATCTCCTGCGAAATTATTGAGAGACACATGGTGTTCATCAGTTGTAGCACCGCTTCCGATGTTCTCCACGCTAACATCGACTTCAAGCACATTCGGCACCTGAACTGGATCATGGACATCCTCTATTTCCACAGAGAGGAATGCGTCAGGTTCGAGTTCAGCTAAAGCTTCATCATAATTCCACGGGTAATCACCACGGTCATCAAACTCACTCCAATCATACTGATAATAATCCTCAGTGGTAACCTTGACATCATCCGCACCCGCATCACCATAATCAGTATCCCATGTCAGTTCTACTGCGCTCGTATCTCCCGGGCCGAGCTCAGATGCAACAGTATCTACAACATCGCCATCAAAATCATAGAGATTGATGTCCTGTGTGCCATCATCGGATCCGATGTTATTCACATCAGCAGTGATGGTGAGGATTTCACCTTCAGAAACGCCCTCGTCTACTTCAATGATATCAATTTCGAAGTGATCAGTGGCTTCGATTTCAACTTCTTCCATATCAATCTCGAGAGGTTCGCCGTCGACATCTAATGTCTGCACAGTGATATCGTCAGTCCCAGCATCTCCAAACCAGGTATCCCATGCGAGTTCGATGGTAGTGCTTTCGCCTTCATCAAGCATCCCGGTCCAGCTTGGAATCGAATCTCCGTGTTCACGCTCGGGTTCGGAAGGCACGAGCACACCACTATGGTTCAAAAGCTCCACTGTTTGTTCCCCCTCTTCAGAACCGATATTATTCACCTCAACGGTGACATTCAAAGTTTCTCCCTCTGTAGGGGTGTTGGTATCGATTATATCTACATCAAAATATTGAGAGCCGGTCACTTCAAGATCAGCACGATCCCCACTACCCGCATCCGAGAGGTCAGTATCGATTTCCACGTAATAGTCTCCCGCGTCGCCAAGAGTGGTCGACCATATGAAGTAGATGTCTTCCGTGGTACCAGACTCAACACTCAACACATCAAGATCACTTTCAACCTCTTCATCCGTCTCTTCTTCGAAAACTCTGAAGCGCATCATGACCAGCGAGCCATCAGCGGAGCCGATGTTTTCAACTTCAGCTCCTATTTCTGCTTCTTCTCCTTCTGAATATTCGTACTCATCTTGATGTATGTCGATAACGTAGAAATGAGATGCCTCTACGGTGATCACTTCCTCATCAGGATTATAATATTCCTCTGCATATACTTCAACAAGGTGATCTCCCGCGTCCCCCCATTCTGTTTCCCATTCGAATGTTACAGACGTGCTTTCCTCACTCTCGAGGGAGACAAAAGCGTCGTCAACGACCCCGAAATCTTCTACATGAAGATAGACCGTTTCTTCTCCTTGTTCACTTCCAGGGTTATCAATATCCGTAATAATTTCGACTGTTTCGTTCTCTGTTATCGGTGTGTTTGTGTCTACTATATCGAGGTCCAAAACATAATGTGGATCTATGACCACATCTTCAACATCATAATCATCTTCGCTTTCTACAGTCACAACACCCTCGTCGGCATCACCAAAATCTGTTTCCCAAATGAGTTCCTCAACCGTTGTTGAAGGAGCGTCATCATCTCTCGTTTCTCTCCCATCAGCGCTAAAATCCTCAACTCCATCCACAGTGTTACCGTCAAAATCGAGGAGAGTTATGTCTTGTTCCGCTGCACTATCAGATCCTAAATTGAATATAGTACTCTCAACGGATAAATTCTCACTTTCTTTCACAGGGCTGTTCGTGCTGTCAATTTCAACTTCATAAAAATCATCTGCACCAACCGTGAAGGACTCGTTCCCAGCCTCTCCCGGCTCGGAGGGATAAACCCATGCTGTAAAATCGTTGTTGCCGTCGCCCCACTCGGATTGCCAAGTAAATTCGCTTTCGTAGGTTTCACCCGGTGCCATATCATCGAGCTCCTCGCTGGATGGTTCTGTCTCACCAATGGGCTCGTCATCATATTCCGGGATGACTGAGAAGTCTAATGTATCGTTACCTTCAAGATCACCAACATTTTCGACCTCGTACTCAACTGTCAGTTCATCAGTCTCCAATAGTTCATCTCCTTCATAATCAAAGGACATGTCGACCACATCAAAAGTTGCTTCCTGTAGAGTACTGGTCACGTTCGGTGCACTGGTACCAACAGTGGTATACGCGTCGGTATAACCCTCTTCATAACCATATTCATCATAGTGCATTCCTTCGGCCAAGTTCATCCTGGTCTTAAATTCGATCTCTTGACCGGGGTTTACATCCTCAAGTACAAAGGAGTTCAAACCGGTTACAACATCGTTGGGATCTGTGTCATCCCCCCATGAAGGGAGAGGATCATCATACACGCCTTCATACTCATCTTCAGGTATGTATTCAGTCTCGCCCACATGCGTCCACTCTCCATATGTTCCACCTTTCACGAACACAGAGTAATTCAAGAAAGACTCGTGAGTTCCCTGATGGAGCGGACCACCTGTATCACTGTCATAATCGGTGTAAACGGGGGATTCGACCCGTATTTCGACGCTATCAAATGTAACATTTTCAATTTCAGGTGTAGGTATTTTCTCGTAACGGAAGTACAGCTCTTCGTCCATCACATCTTTTGTTGCATCCCTATAAGAAGTCGTCACATAATCGCCCGCATCGTCATTCCTCGACTCTGTGATGAAGTGCAGGGTTTCTCCTTGGTCGGGCGAACCTCCAATCCATGGCTCTTCCCAGCCTACATCAGAATAGCCAGGGGGCGACGAGAATTCGACACCCGTTCGGTCCTCGTCAAGAGAGGGTGCGAAAACGTCGGGATCATCATCCTGTATTACATACAGGGGCTCATCCGGATCCTCGTCATCCCAAACTCCTTCACCGTCATAACTATCGACCAAACCTGCTCTTATATCAGAAGCGGGTTGGTCGCCAATAGCTATCGGTGTGAGGACAGAGACGATGATCAACATTACTGCTAGACTGGCTAAAATCGTTCCAAATCTTTTATCATACATACTATAGACACCTCAATTTTTCGAAAGTCGGTAAAAAATACACCCTCATGATTATTTAAGTCTTATGTGTGAAAGGGGTGGAACAGTCACATCACAATGTAATGGGTGCTAGATTTGGTCCAAAGAATCGGGGCTGAGCGAGGGTTCGAGTTCTATCGCCCTCATCATATGCCTCTTCGCTTCTTCCATCTCACCCACATCGCTATAAGCTTTCGAGAGGATAAGATGGATTTTCGGGTGCTCATCATCAAGTTCAAGAGCCTTTTTCAACATGTTTATAGCTTCTTCATACTGGCCAAGTTTATAATATGCATGTCCTTTACCCCCCCAAGCTTTAGCCAAACCCGAGTCTATCGAAACGCACTTTTCAAAACACTCAAGAGCGTTCTCGTACTCACCTATATGAAGATGAATATCACCCTTCATACCCCAGGCATCAATCAATTCATCTTCCTCCCGCACGAGTTTTTTTAGACAGCACAACGACTCCTCAAATTCGTCATTCAGAAAATGGAGTTTTGCCTTTTCCATCCGTGAAACAATATCAGTGGGGTTCAATTCCAACGCTCTCTCAAAGGCATCAAAGGCCTCTTCATCTTCTTCCAGATGAGTGTGTACTTGACCTTTGATACTCCAAGCAAGAAAAAACTCGTTATCGACTTCTATCGCTTGATTTACACTATCCAACGCGCCCTGGGCATCACCATCCCGCCTCAAAACATCCGCTTTCCCAACATACGCCTTTGCAAGATCGGGATCTATGGATATCGCCTTGTTGAAACACTCTTTAGCTTTCTCATGTTCACGGAGATCATTATGCGCCAATCCCTTGTTATGCCATGCCTGCGCAGAATCCGGCTCCTGTTCTATCGCCTTTTCAAACTTCCGGACGGCTTCCTCATATCGTCCTGAAACTAGGGCTTCAATACCCAATTCGAGTGTGGAAAGTTCCTCGCCTTCACCGAAGAGCGGTTCTGCTGAAGATGACAAAACATGATCAGGAGGTGCCGCACTTTCTGATGAAACAGCATCTCCATCAGACGTAGAATTTTCATCATCATGCTCATCTTCCCCGCCAAGATTATTTCCATCGACCTCTTCTGTCCAACTATTTTCGTCCATATATCCACCAACTTATCGAACTTGATCTTCATCGTCCCCGTCCCACAGTCATATCCTCTTATTCTTAAAAAGGTTCTGGTAGATATATAAGTCTTGGCATTAACGGGCGTTATTTGGTCGTTAAAATGAAGATGAACATGCAAAGCCTAACGGGATTTGATTGCTTAGTCCCAAGGGCCTTTGAGGTTTGTTCGCTCAGAACCCCTGATTACCGCATACTCGTCGTACCGCATCGACATTGCCTCTTCTATGGCCTTTTTAAGCTTCTTCTTGCCGGCGAGACGATACATCAAGTTCACACCCTTTCCTCTTCCCCTTCCTTTGAGTTCGGCAGTTATGAAGCCCTGAGACTCGAGTCTAGAAGTTACACGGGAGGTCAGATGACGATGACTTTTTGGATCTATATTCATTTTTTCGCACAAATTCTCATAAGTGCGGTAAAACGTGTGAGATGTTATACCTTCCCCATTAACCTTCTTTTTAGCCTGCATGAGAGACCATAATGTCATGAGCTCCGTTTCATTCATCTCCTTGACGGCTTCGTTGATCTTTTGCTCGTTCACCTTCTCAAAACTCTTTTCAAGAAGAGACTCATCGATACAGTTAAGATTTAATCTCTCAACCAACTCGCCCGCCACGCGCAGAACCGTGAAAGAAAAGCGAAGATCACTGTTGGAATCTCTGGTTTTCTGAGCAAGCGTTTGAATGACGTCATCCTTGATAACACCATCCTTGAAAGCTTCTCTACATCTTCTTTTTATGATGGTCCTGAGCTGATCAACGTCGTAGTCCTTGAAATAAACCGTTGTTGGGTGGAATGTAGATTTATTGTACTCAGAAATATCATCTCGTATCCCGGTCTTGTTACTTATCAGAATCACTGATATACCAAGAGGTTCTTCGCCCACACCTTTGTCTATCAACTCACCAAGTCTGGTTGTGAAGTAGATGAGATCACCTATTCCATCACCTTTTCCAGATTTTTCGGTTATCTTGTCCACTTCATCAAAAACAAATATGTAGTGAGAATCTTCATCGTCAACAAATTCAGCCACATCTTCAACAACTTCACCTTCACCCAATCCTCTCGAGGGATAAGAAGGATCGAAAGAACGCGCTATTCTCGTCAGGATTTGATAAGTAGTCTTGTTTTTACATGAAAAGTGTTTCATCCCCGCGTTGACATCTTTATTCTTTGCGTACTCGTTGAAATCTTCCTTGATTTTTTTCACGGCATGTGTTTTACCGGTTCCAGGGGGTCCGTGTATGAGCATATGACTGGGTGCTAGACCGTCAAAGACCTTCTTGATATTGTTCTTGACCATGTCTATTTCATTTTCACGAAAGATCAATTGGTTTGGGATGTAATCAATAGAAAGAAAATGCGGTGCGTCAAAGATATCACTCCGTTCATCCTCATCCTTTTCAAACAGATTGTCCTCTACATTCGCCACTTCATCGAGACTTCCAGTTTTCATTTTCACATCACGGTTAAAGGGTAGTATGTGCAAATGTATATATGCTTTACGGGAAAGATGACAAGGAAAGAGACACACACCCCGATGTGTAATTGTAAAAGAATATCGAGGTTCGCAATGGTTAACCCGTCTAAATCCACAACAAGAAATAGAGAGAGAGACCCCAATGTGTAATTGTAAAGGATACACTTCCTTGGAAGATTAGAAGATACACGTTCTTAACAAATGAACAGGGAGGACACCCCGATGTGTAATTGTAAAAGCCGCACTAAGCGGTAGGTATATCCCTCTTTTCGTCCATGATTTCTTTACCTGTCACGAACTCGGCCATCCTGCATGAAAGGAACTCAACATCCTCTGAATCCTCTTTGAGGATGAGATGGCCATCTCTGAGAACAAAACTAAAGTCCACAGACCGGACCTCTTCACAGAAATGGAAGAAGTCTTTCTCGCTAGGAGGTATATCATCGATAACGCTTTCAAGGCTGGTGACCCATCTTTTCTTATAAGGATGCCAAAAGAATATATCAACCTCTTCACCAGTTTTTGTGTTAACTTCAATCACAAAATCCAATTCAAAAGGGTAATTCACATGCTTGACTTTCCCGACTATACTCCGTATATCATCTGCATTCTCATCCACCATGAAGACCACACTCATATCTTTTCAGTTTAAATTAGATATTTCTTCTATATTTAAGTTTTATCCAGTTTTCAATGCTGAAGCCAGTTCTCTAAACAAATCCCTCATGACAATATGGTTACATTTACACACAGGGGTGTCTCTCTCATCCCCCGTCGAATTCTTCGGATATCTTTTTGTAGTGATTTCTCACACTCACTTGAGAAATGTCTAATGTTTCAGCGATCTCACTTTGTGTTGTCCCCTCATTTTTTTCTATTGCAGAAAAGTAAATTATACCACCAACAACAGGGGGGACGGATTTTCCGCTATCTAGTCCATTATTCACTATTTTTCTCGCAACATCTCTGGCAAGGCGTTGAGTTTCACCGGAAAGATTGAAGCGAGATGAGATTTTTTCAATCCATCTGTAGTAAACCCCTTCTTCACGCATGGGCGTGGGGAGGCGGAGTAATCGTTTCATCTCTTTGCTAAATCTAAGAACATCTTTTTTTTCAACACCAAAGATACGGACAATCTTGTCCAGCGTTAGAGGAATATTGTCTACCTTTGAAACATAATGTGCGATAGAAGCCTGCAGAACATGGCCAAAATTCGCATAACCCACATGATATCCTTTCCTTTTGTTTTTATCCAATTCACTGAGTTCGAGGAGGGCCTTCCTGGCTAATTTAACACTAAATTCCACCGAGGATTCGAGAAAATCAAGCTTGCGAAGATATGATTTGAACACATCATCATCAATATCTGGAACGTATACCCTATCTAGCGCGAGGGATGGTGAATCTTTCACGTATTTTTGGACTCTTTCCAATCTTTCGTACTTATCTTTGTTATCTACATACTTCCATGATCTATCTTCTGAGTCAGGAAATTTACTTCCTAGACGTGACTCCTGTACCATACTTAAACACCTGTTATTCAAAATATGTCCTGTAATGTATTTAAGCTTTGACCTTCAGAGAAGGTGGTCAAAAATCGATCTTAGCAAGTGATGCTCTTAAGGTCATGAAAATAACGATAAAAAGCACGGGTATAAACGGCGAAACATCGATGGTTTCTCCAGCATCGATTCTGTCAAGGTTAGTTTCAGGCGGCGCGGTATCTTGTGAGGGATTCATTTGGAATGTTTGAACGTCCTGTCCTGTATCACTCACGTCGCTCTGGTTGTTAGTATTACTATCCATTCCTTCATCGTCTGGTATGAGTTCATACTCAAAAACAGTATGATAATGCGTTCCGTGTGGAATTCCTAAAGGGATATTGATGGTCCAAGTAAGATCTAGTTCTTCGGGTTCAGATATTGGATCGCTAGAACCATCCAGTACATCTACATCATTCCCTACACTCTCAAGAGGAGTAGATTCTATATATTCTGAATCTATCTCGACGTTATCCAAGTCTATCGTGGCACCATCATCTTCTTCAAATGCTTCAGTGGCTCTAACGAATATATCAAATTCGATAGCACAAAGATAAGTGATAGTAACTTCAAAATCAACACTTTCTCCTATTTCCCCTTCTCCTTCCCAATATTGCGTGTCCACCTCTAGGAAACTTTCATAGATATTCGCGGTAATAGTTATGTCGTCGGCAGGCATCTCGAACCCGATGTTTTCCTCATACTCATCAAACGGTTCAACGTAGCCCGTCCAGTTGTAAAAATGCCAGCCATCGGCGGTAGAACTGATTTCCAAATCAACATCCTGGTAGTGTGGGAATTCAAAGGTTTCAGTATCTTCAACGATACTAGAATCGCCGTTCCATGAGACCTCGACTTCACCATCACCCTCAACAACCACTTCAAGGTCAAAAAGTGTTTGATCTATGTACCAGACGGATTCATCATCATCAACTATGTAAGGCAAACTCCGCTCTTCTTGCTCGTCAATTGCAGTGATGTTCCACGCGCGGTCGAGTGGTTCGTAGTCACGCCATCCTTCATCCCCAACCCCTTCAGTGTATAGATTGATGTTTCGCATATCTTCTAAAGGTGCTTGGGTAACACGGCCAACCGTCTCGCCCTTGTCATATTCATTTGCACCGATAATAGGATAATCATCACAGGGTGTTGACATGGTATCGATGATCCAACTGGGATCGTCACCACGCCATGCAAAATCGCCCATGATGGTTCCGACGTCATCTATCCCACTGACCGTGCCGTTAAAGAATGAGTTCTTGACTTCTATCTCACGATCGGAACGTCCCACGATCCCCCCAATATCTGAACCGCCGCTCGAGACTTCACCTTCAGCATAGGTATTATTTATAATTACTTTATTAGAAGCTTGACCAGCAATTCCACCAAGCTGATCTCCGCCAGATATATCAACTTCAGCGTGAGAATTTTTGATGGTTCCAATGAATTGCCATCCAATCAATCCTCCCACCCTCCAATCCTCAAAATCCCTTGCAGTTTCTACTTGAGCATAGCAGTTTGAAGTCAGTGAATTTGTTCCCTGTCCTGCGATTCCTCCCATGTATTGTCCTTCAAGAGTCACTTCAGCAGAAGAGTGGAGAATATCCCCTCTCCAACTCCGTCCTGCAATTCCGCCCGCCGTCTGACCTTTAATGATTCCATCGGAGACATGAACATTTTCAACTAGGCTGTCATGAAAGTTTTCACCAACTATAGCCCCAACATCATCATCGCCACTGACTTCAAAAGTTTCCATCTCAATGTTTCTCACCTCTCCCGTCGAAACAGATATAATGCCAACCTGATCTTCATGTTCTCTATCGATGTAGAAGTCATCTATGGAGTACCCCTGTCCATCAAGAGATCCAAAAAAACCATCATCGCCACTTTCAGCACTATGGGCGATCGGCCGCCAACCAAGCGTGTCACCCTCTACTGCACCGTCCACACCAGCAACCCAATATTCTTCATAATCACTGCCCCATGATCCGGGTTCGTTATCATCATCGGAAAGGTGGTCCACCATGGCATAATATTGTTCACCATCATTAGTAACTAAATCGTTCTGATCATATTCGATCCCACTCTCCCATTCGCCCCTATCTGTTACTTCGTTCGCATCTTCTGCAGCGAGTTCATCATAACCATCAGTCTGTTCGTTCAAATCGTTTTCAAGTACATAATCACCACCCAAGTCATCCCGCACATCGTAAAGATCATACCAATCGTATATGCTTTCGGCCCCTTCTAGACTTCCACTATTGTCTGTCTCTTTTTCAGTAGACCTGTCATCGTAAGGAGAAGAGCTTTCACCAGAGATAACACTAAAACTGGGAAAGAAAAGGAGAGAAGCGATAACTAAGACTATGAACCATCTGAGGATTACTCTATTGCTCTTTTTAGGCATGGAATACCAGTTCCTATTCTAGTTTAGGCAAGCCGTCATATATACATTTTATCAAAATTTTACGGAATTAGAGAGCTATTCTTCGGTTATCCCGTGTTCTTCAATCTTGAAGACGGCCTCACCGTTTGGCATGCTCGGACTATCAACCAGGCGGGCAATCACCTTGTTTCCTTTGCTCTTTCGGAGATATACCCTAAACGTAGCAGTGTGTCCGAGGATATGTCCGCCTATCGGTTTGGTCGGATCGCCGAAAAACTGATCAGGATTGGCAGTGACCTGATTGGTCACTACTATGGCGGAATTGTTCCTTATAGCAAAGTTTAGAAGTTTGTGGAGATGTTTGTTGAGTGCCTGCTGTCTCTCGGCTAAAGAGCCCCTTCCAACATACTCCGCACGGAAGTGCGCGGTGAGTGAATCGACCACCAAAAGGTTGATGTCCTTTTCCTTACCGGTTTCAAGGGCTTTTTCTGCAAGCAGCATCTGATGGTGAGAGTTAAAAGCAGTGCCCACCTGTATCTTTTCTAACACTTCATCGGCATCTTTTTCGAGATGTTCGGCTATTTCTGTGATTCGTTTCGGTCTGAAGGAGTTTTCAGTATCTATCAACATGGCTTCACCGCCCAATCCACCATCGTCCCGCGGGAGAACAGCATTAACCAAGAGTTGATGCGCTATCTGTGTTTTTCCTGAGCCAAACTCACCAAATATTTCGGTTATAGACCCGGTTTCAACGCCACCACCGAGCAGATCGTCTAGCGCGTCACAATTGGTCGTCAATCTCCCTATCTTTTTTCTTCTTTCTTTGACGTCTGTACCGTTTTCAAATCCATCCATCTCAATCTCTTGCTTAGCGTGTCTTATAATTTTCGTTGCTGTACTCTCACCGACCCCGGCCTCGTGATTCAAGTTCCTAGGCGATTCAACGGCGATAGACATGAGATCAGTATACCCACTATCTATCAATTTCTCCGCCGTCGCCGAACCCACACCGGGCAAGCTTTCTATTTCTTCAACATCTGTCATAAATATCTAACCCCCGAACCTGTCTGTTTGGACTAGGTTCGATGTAGCATTAAAACTAGGGTTTCGAGGACATTTATACTTTACGGAAGAAAGAGATAAAAAAATGGAAAAAAGGGTTCTGAAAGACGTGTGTAGCCCGAAAACTAATTTCATGCTCTTCGGCCTAAGAAAAGAAAAAGAAAGAGTTTTTGTCATTCTGTTCCAACGTTGATGGTAGAGGTGTCTTCGTCGTCCTCGCTGCTGAGCGTGACGTCGTAAGTGCCGTCTTCCTCCGCCGTCCAGACGAAC
>PWGO01000004.1 GCA_003554525.1 Syntrophomonadaceae bacterium
CGAAGCCGTGGCTGAATTGAGAAGTTGCGCAGGGAGTCAGTTTGATCCTTACCTGGTGGATGTATTCCTGTCGGTGCTGGAAATGGAATATTCCTAAGGCCGGTGGATATTGGAGTTCTTTTTTAAAAAAGTGAAATTATCGCTGCGCATGGGGCCATGTAAAGGGTGATTAAACCTCCTTTGTGGTATAAAGTGCGCCTGAAGGGCAGTAATTGGTACAGGTAAATTCCCGGCAGTCGGGAGTATATATGCAGTTTTCTTCTGTACACAGGCTAATGCTCCCGCTGGAGCGGTCCAGGTAAATTTTTATTTTGGCCTTGGCCGGGTTAAACTCCTGGAAATTGATAAATGCACAGGCCAGCTCACAGCTGCGGCAAGCGGTACACAAATTATGGTGATAATTTAAGCGTGGCATAATAACCACTCCTTTTTATAAATTACAGGCACGGCTGCCTGTCAATATGGTTACTTCTCCACAAGGCTTCGGTTATTTTTCAGCTTTTCCAATACGCTTTCCATTCCCAGGCCTTCCAGCCCGCTGCGGGTTTGTAAACCTGTTTCCGGATCCCACCCGTGCAGGTTGTAATATTCATCCAGCATTTTATCCCAGTGGTTTTGTTCCAACATCTCTCCCTTAAAGGGGCCGCTTTTTATGGGTTCATCCATTAGACGGCGGGGAGGGTAATCGTCCTGGCGTTGGAAACCAGCATGAAGCGTGTTGAATGCTTTTTCCAGGTTGTGTATGCGCTGCCCGGTTTTCATAATTTCCCCGGCAGTCAAGTTTTTACCGGTAGCGGCGTTGAAAAGGCGGGTTATTTCCTCCAGGCCCGGCAGTTCGTAGTGCAACCAGCAGGTGATAAAACAGCACAATCCCATCATATCCACGACAGATTTAAATTTTTCAAACCAGAATACAACCTGCGGCTTGCCTTCGTAGGAAGTAGGCACCCCGGCGGTTTCTACCCCGAACCTTTCCCGGGAATCCTGGCGCGATAATTTACCAATTTCCGTTGTTATAGCCCCGTTAAGGTGTCCGCCACCCCGGGGAGCCACTACGGTTCCCAGTGCCCATCCTTTAAGTGAGCGAATTCCTTCTACCAGTTCTTGATTTTTTACGTGGATGGCGAAGTATTCGCTTTCCCGCTGTAGCAGGGAGGAGGCTTCTTTAACGCCGCGGGCCAGTATATCGCCGAAACCTTCGCGGTAAGCTATTTTGTGCAGAAGCTCCATAACCGGGGTATAATCTCCCCATTTTAAAGTCAGGCCCCCGGTATCTTTTTTGGTGATAATCCCTTTTTCAAACAGTTCCAGGGCCCAGGCAATTACCCCGGAACTGTTGTCGATATCCAGACCCAGGTCAATGCACATTTCATGGAATTTCAGGGCCGCCGGAGGATGGTTAATATCTATCCTGGATTGAAAATTCCATACCAGGTTGGCTTCAAAGCCTTCACAGGCCAGGCCAGCAAATTCGCCGTTTTTAATACGGTAAAAAGCGCTGCAGAATACGGGGCAGTTAAAACAGGATAGCTTGCGTACCCGGTAGTTATTTTTGAATTCTTCCGGGTGAACGCTGTTAATTTTGTCTTCGGGCCAGTGGTCATCCTGGAAATTTCGAACAGGTAGCCGGCACATCTGGTTGGCCCCGGGTATGGTAGCAGGGGTTCCCAGGGTGCGCAGGGTTTTAATAACTTCGTTCCGGTTTAATTTTTCCCGGTATTGATTTACTTCGTGTAAAAATTCCCCGGGGTTAAAAATACTAAATCCCTGCGTGCCTCGAACAGCCAGCGCTTTTAGATTCTTGGATCCCATAACAGCACCCAAAGCTCCGCGGCCGGCGGCACGGGATTCATCTCCAATAATGCAAGCAGATTTCACCAGGTTTTCACCCGCCGGTCCTATGGAGATTATTCTGGTGTACTTGTCCATTAACTCCTGTTTTATCCTGTTTTCTGTTTCCCGGGTACCCAGTCCCCACAGGTTTTCCGCATGTTTCAAGCAGGCTTTTCCGTTGTTAATATACAGGTACACCGGAGCGGGGGCCTGACCGGTTACAATTACAGCATCAAAACCGGCAAATTTTAACTCGGGCGCAAAGTGGCCTCCCATGTTGGAAGAAGCCATACCTCCGGTAACCGGGTTTTTGGCGTCAATACTGAGACGGCACGATGCGGGGGCCATGGTTCCTGTCAGCGGTCCGCAGCTGAAAACCATAACGTTTTCCTTTTCCAGGGGGTCAGCTGTTACCGGTATTTCGTTAAAAATTACCCACTGGCCCAGTCCTCTCCCGCCCGGGTAATGATTAACCAGCGACAGGGAAGATTCCACTTTTATTTCCTTAGTAGTTAAGTCAATCCTGAGCAATTTTCCGGTCCACCCGCCAGCTTGTTCATCCATGCTTATTCGTCCTCCTTTTTATGGCAAAATTACGTTAAATTTGATGTGCTATTGTATTGAGCCTGTATAACCAGCTTTGCTCTCTTGTTTTAAATGCTGTCACGGCCGGGAATTTACTTGTTTTTTATTTCACGGTACCAGGGTTTTCCTTTAACCGGGTGAAAGCAAAGTTTGTTCTCTTTGGCCATGCAGTTTACACAGCCCGGTGTGGTTATGCCTGGCAGTTGCGCACCTTTGACTTTTTCCGCGGTTTCTACTGCTGTTTTAACCTGTTCTTCCGTTCCTTCCAGTACCAGGGTGACAGCGCCCCGGGCTTCTTCAAAACCACCGCTGGAGATACAGTAAGCATTGACCCCGCTAATGATTTTAAAAGCCTCCAGTTCGGTTATTGTTTTACCCTGGTCTGTAGCAACCAGGCAGCAAGAAATACCCATGGAATAGGAATACTCGTTTCTTTTTGCAAACTTACTAACCTGGTGAACCGGTTGGGGAACAAGCTTTTCCAGTCCGGCGGGGTAAACCATAGAGAAATTGTTTTCCTTGGCTTTCTCCAGCACGAAACCAAAAGTGCCGCCTTCAACCGGGTGCCCGGCCAAAACACCTACATTTTTTTCATGGTCTACTGCATTTACTCCCTTAATGTACAGGTCTCCCTGTCCCATTTCCGAAATAATATCGCCTAAAGGATAATCGTAAATTACTTCACCCTTTTTTAATACCCAGGAATGGCGGAATCCGGTAGGGGAGGGGTGTTGTTTTATTTCACTGTCTTCTTTTTTTTCAGAATGAAAAGTAATATTGTTTTCCACGCAGGCCCCGTTTGAAGTTATAACCCCGCAAACCCAAACCCTTTCTTTGGATGGTGGGAAACCGGTGAGCTCTTCAAAAAGGAACCAGGTGCTGCTGCTGGGATGTATGGTAATAGTGCCGTTTTGCCAGGCATTTTGTACTTCCGGCAGCCTGGCGGTGGCTATACCGATAATTTTTTTGCCTTCCGTTGGAGTCAGGCTGATCTGAGCTAACATAAAATTCACGCTCCCGTTTTTAATAAACTTAGTCGGAAATTCCGTATTGCTTAAGCTTTTCGTAAAGTACAGATCGGTGTATCCCGAGGATCTGTGAAGCCTGGCGTTTATTACCCCCGGTTCTCTTCAGGGCTTCTTTTATGGCGTCTTTTTCTACTTCCTGCACCAGCTGGTAAAGGTGGATGTCGCGGTCGTGGAATTTATAGCTTTTGTCTTTTTTAACCGGCAGGTCATCTACAGTAATATTGCCGTCCTGCTTTGAGACCACCGTTCTTTCCAGTATATTTAATAGCTCCCTGACATTGCCGGGCCAGCTGTATTCTTGCAGGAGCTGTATGGCATTTTCTTCTATTTCGTATTCGAAATTGTCCAGCCCTTTTTCCCTGCACAGGATTTGCAGGAAATGTTCCACTAAAAGCGGTATATCTTCGGGGCGCTCTCTCAGCGGGGGTATATCTATACGGCACACGTTTAATCGGTAGAACAGATCCTGCCTGAATTCGCCCCTGTTAACCATTTCTTCCAGGTTTCGGTTGGTGGCGGTTATCAGTCGGAAATCTATGTACTTCACCTTTTCTCCGCCTACTTTTTCAATTTCCTTGTTTTCTACCACCCTGAGCAGTTTGGACTGGGTTTCTATCGGCATATCGCCTATTTCATCGAGGAAAATTGTCCCTTTATGTGCCAGCTCGAATTTGCCTTTTTTGCCCTTTTTAGAGGCACCGGTAAAAGCGCCTTCTTCGTATCCAAAAAGCTCCGATTCAAACAGTTCACGCGGGATGGCGGAACAGTTTACCCGGATAAAAGGCTGGTTGCTTCTTTTGCTGGACTGGTGTATACCGTGTGCAAACAGTTCTTTTCCCGTCCCACTTTCCCCGTAAATTAAGATATTGTAATTTCCCTGGGCAAAACGGATGCTCAGGTTTTTGATATTTTCTACCCTGTGGTTACGGGTAATGATATGGTCAAAAGAATACCTGGCTTTACGGAGGTTGGAAAGTTCCTGGTGGTAATATTCTACCTTGCTTTCCAGTAGGTTGAGCTTTTCCGTTAGCTTTTCCAGTTCTTTTTTGTCTTTGAAAATCACCATTCCCACGGCCCCGAGAACTTCACCATTTTTATTTTTGATGGGCAGCCTGTTGACTACCATTTCACGGTTGTTGTGTTTTAATATGGTGCCAATCTGGGGCTGTCCCGTTTCCAGTACCGTCTGCATCTGTGATTTGGGGGTGAGGGAGGTTATGTGTTTGCCCATGACCTCCGCCGGTTTTAGATTAAATATGCTGGTATTCTGTTCGTTGGTGTATTTTATAAATCCTTTCCTGTCTACAATTACAATTCCTTCGTAGGCGTAATCCATTATGTCTTTAAGGTTGTCCAGTGTGGATTGAAAAAAGGAATCTTTCTTTTGGGAGGCCAGGTAGGAAAGATTGCTTACATCATGCAGGGTTATACACACTTCCGCTACGGTATCGTTCTCCAACAGGGGGACACAATTTACCAGTATTTTCTTGCTTTCTTGCAGCTCAATTACCCAGATTTTGCTAGATTTTTCGCTGAATACGGAGTTAACTTTTATCCAGGGCGCTACGTCTACTATTAGCCTGTCTATTACTTCCCGGTGGTTAAGACTGAGCAGGTTAATTGCGGCCTGGTTAATGGAAGTTATTCTTTCGTTTTTGTTTACCAGTATGACCCCGGCGGCTTCATAGATAGTACTTATCCTGGCTTTAAGCCGGTGATAATTTTGTTCCAGTAATTTTAACCAGTCTTCAGCAAGAATTATTCCTTCGATAATATCTTTGTCTTTCTCTTCATTTACCACTACCAGCGGGAATTTCCACTCCCGGTGCTGCCACATTTCCAGGAGGTTTTCAGGATCCATGTTTGTTATATGTCCACGCTTAATTATGTTAACAGGACATAGTTCGAGCCTGCTGATTTTTTCCCCGCTATCCATTAAATGCGCCTGTGCCATGGTGTTTAAATCTACCGTTCCTTTTGGGTATCCCCTGGAGCTAACTACCATTATTGCCGAACAGTTATTGTTAGCCGCTGCTTTCCACATTTTATCTAACGTCTGTTGTTCTGATAAGGTGCAGAAGTTTTGATTGAGGGTTAGATGCCTGGATTCGGTTAAAGTCAAAGAGTAAACCCCCTTGTAAATTTCCGTAAAAATTTTAATAAGTTTACCCGGGCTGCTTTGCTGTCAGGTACGGGTTCCGGTCAAGGCCTGGGTAAACACGTCAGTTAACTAACTGCTTTTGCCTTCATGCCTGTAGCCTTGTCTGCTGGGCCAGCCATTCCCGGGTGAAGTCTGTTATTAGCTTTACTTCCTCCAGGTTAAGTATACGGTTTAAGAGGCCGTATACGCTTTTGTTGTTGATAAATATGGTGTGAATGTTGCTTTTGAATTTTTCAATAATGTCTTCTTTTTGCATGGGATTTAGAAGACTTCCCTTGTATCCGGATTCCCTGGCGGTAAAGGTGGAGCCGTCCCGGGTTTTAACAGTTACCCTGTGCAGATCTTCTTCGTTGTTTTTTATTATACTATAAATTTTGCTCATTAGATACTTAATTTCATGATCCGTGCAGGTAAATGCGGAGTCAAATTCTTCTATGCCGGCTCTATTTCTTGACAGTACCAGGGCCACCGCAAAAGGAAGGCTGTACTTGGAGGCGTATGTATTTTTGGGGTTTATTTTTTCTTCCCACGGTTCGCAAATTATTTTGGACTGTATTTCATTTACGCAACATTCTACAGATTCTATATCCCCGGGTTTTATGCCGTGATTTTGAACCAGCTTAAAGGCGGCTTCCATGTACGGATGAATGTAAAAGCAGCAGGGGTAGGGCTTGAAGGATATTTTGCAACTGTTCCAGTTTATACCAAGGTCGTCGAAAAAACCGGAATTTAACCGGGGGTTTCCAAAATAAGCCTGGTTGAAACCCAGGTGTCCTTCAAAGATTTTTTCTGGGCCGGTAATGCCCCTGGAGGCAAGCATGGCTGCAGTAATACCGGCTTTTGATGACCATCCCGGATGCATGATTTTAGCAAAGCTACCATCTACTGTAGATTGAAGCAGGTTGGAATTAAAGTTTGCTCCAATTCCCAGGGCGTTCATGGTCTGTTCTTTAGTTAAACCGAACATTTTGGAGGCCAGAAGGGAGGAAGTAATACTCCCGAGCAGGCCGGTAGGAGAGAGTCCGTTGCCGATTAAATTGTTTTGGCTGGAAATGGCTAAAGCGAGCCTGGTAGATATTTCGTATCCCAGGGAAGCCACGGTAATGACCTCCCTGCCGCTTGCACCAACGGTTTCTCCCAGGGCAAGGGCGGCAGGGACTATAAAGCAGCTGGGGTGGAGGCCGGTGCTTTGGTGAACGTCATCATATTGAAGCCCGTGGGCAAAAACGGAATTAAAAAAAGCGGCAGTAGGGGCGGAAAGCTTGTAATCCATCCCGAAAACAGTTCCGTGTTTGTCCGGGCCGGGTAAAAAGTATTCTTCGCCAACCTCCAATAATTTTAAACTCTGTTCCATTTTAGAATATAGCAAGGCGTTCCCCAGGGTATCGACAAACCTCAATTTAACGTCTTCCCTGGCATAGTCTGGGAGGTAATCATTGGAAAAGTTGACGGTAAATTCCGCAAGCTTTTCACTAATGGTGGCATAGTTTGGTTTTTCCATATGGCCTCACCTTTTTTAAAAAATATATTTGCTGGAGATGACCTGCCTTGTTTTATGAAAGTTAATTTAGTCAGGCTTTTAAGTGCCTGGATAGGCTGGATATCTTGATGTTTTCCAGGTCCTTTACTTTGTTTATTATTTTGTTTTTGGTTTCTTTATTCAAGTTATTTACTACGTCATTAAATTTTTGAACCAGTTCGTCCCAGCTTAAGGGGTTTTGAGGATCCCCCCGGGGATAATCAATTTTGGCCTGGTAATTCTCTCCTTTTGTGGTGTAAATGTTTACCCGGGCTGGCCATTTTTGCGGAAACTCCGCATTTAATTCTTCGTCAGTGTAGCATTCTACTTTTTGCATCAGTATTTTAACCTCCTGGCTGCCAATCATTTGCAGGGTATATTCATCCAGGGAGGCCCTGTTTTTCAACAGGGTGACTGCAGCGGCAAAGGGTAGGCTAAACTGGGCATCAACTACACTCTGTGGGGCTTTTTTGTGTTCTTCCGGCTCTATTACAATGGGAAAAGCTGTTTTTACCGCCCCAATTTTAATTTTTTCAATTTCTTCTACCGGGACCCGGTGGCTCTTTAATATTTCCTGGATGGCGTCAATTGGCGCCTGGTTGTACCTGCAGCAGGCATGAGGTTTGATACTGGTATCGTTGATAAGCAGCCTGCCTCCCAGGTCTTTATCAACCAGCTCCGGGGAGGGTGCTTCGGAATAAGAGCTTAAAAAACCGTTTTTGCCTTCTATAGGGCGGGAGGGACCTTTAAAACCTTCACTGGCCAGGAAAGCGGCAATTATACCGCTGTGGCAGGCCCAACCCGGGTGAAAGCGCTTGGTCCAGGCGCCGTCGGCCAAAAATTCCATGGAGGCAGCTGCCTGGCTGGCGGCAATACCCAGGGCGTTTAAAAATTCATCTTCTCTTAAATTTAAAAGTCTGGAAGCTACTGCTGCAGCGGCAAAGGTGCCGCAAGTTCCGGTAGGGTGAAATCCGCGGCGGTAATGCTCTCTGGGATTAAGGGCGCGACCCAGCCTTATCATAATTTCGTAGCCTACAGCGGAAGCGGTAATCAAGTCTTTACCTGAAGCCCCTGTCATCTCCGAGATGGCTGTAGCAGCAGGGAAAACTGCAACTGCCGGGTGCAGGGAGGCTTCATTTACAACGTCATCAAGCTCCAGGCTGTGTGCAAAGCAGCCGTTGGCAATCACCGCGTATTCAGGGGAAGTAGTTATATCGGTGCCGGATACCACCGAGGTGGAGTTACCGGGCAGCCTGTTTTTTAACATGTTTATTACCGGGGCGCTGGATTCCGCGGCAGAACCCCGCAAAGAGAGGCCCAGGTAATCCAGGTACAGGCTCCGGGTGGATTCCACGGTTTCGGAAGATAGATCTACAAATTTTAAAGAGCTTAAATATTCTACCATTTTACTGCTTGCGTTCATTATACTTACCTCCCTATGGTTTGTTTGTTTTTACTGCTGTGGGGCCAGGGACTGTATGTGTTTAATGACCCTTTCAGTCTCCATAACATCTGCGTACTTGTTGCCCATGTCGAAAAGAGACTGGTTGTGTGCATTTTCATCCCGGTCGGCTACGCATTCCCGGGGGACTATGGTGCGAAAGCCGTAAGAAATACCGTCTACCACGGTAGCCCTAACACATCCGCTGGTGGTCATCCCGGTTATGACCAGGGTATCCACATCCCGGGAATTCAGGTGCATTAACAATCCTGTCCCAATAAAGGCGGAAGCCATCTTTTTTACAATTACCCGGTCATTTTCCTGCGGGGGGATTAGAGGGTCTATGGTACAGTTTTTGCTTCCTTCGCTGCATACGGCCAGGCCGGGGATTTTTTTACCGAATATGCCGGCATCGCTCAGGTCTTTTTCGTACTGGACCAGGGTGTAAAACAGGGGTATGTTTTTGGAGCGTGCCGCATCTAAAAGTGGTTTGGTGCTTTCAACTGCCCTGATTCCCTCGGGGCCACCGCCCAGCTCACCACGGGTGAACGCGTGCTGGAAATCTACCAGGATGATGGCAATTTTACGGCCAAAACCTATTTCCGCGGCAAAGCCCTGCTTTTCAAAAAGCTCCGTGGTCTCAAAGTTTTGGTTGGACATATAAACCTCTCCCTTTCTGTTTATTTTTAGCTAAAATTAATTAACAAGATTTACTAACCCCAAAGAGATAGCTGGCACGTAGGTTATTAACAGGACCGTGGCCAGCCTTACCAGGAAAAACGGGGGAATATTCCGCAGAATTTTTTCTACCGGTGTCTTGGATATACCGGACATGACATACATGTTCAATCCTACCGGAGGTGTTATTTGGGCGATCTCTATACAAGTGCAAAGCACCACGCCGAAGTGAATGGGGTTTACCCCTACGTGGGGCAGGATAGGATAAAGGATGGGGGCGGTAATCAACCCCAGGGAAATTCCGTCCAGGAAACACCCCAAAAGGATAAAAAACAGCATGGTTATGGTTAAAAACATATAGGGCCCCATGTCTGCAGCTGCTATGGCTTCGGAAAGGTAAATAGGTACCCTGGCGTAGGTGGCGGCATATCCGTATACCGTGGCGCCTACTACCACGAACAGGACCATGGCGGTGCTCTGTGCGGATTCGTTTAATATTCTAAGGAGATCTTTAAAACCGATGGCCCGGTAAATAAACAACACGGCCAGAAAAGCATACGCTGCTGCCGCAGCCGCTGCTTCTGTCGGGGTAAAAACGCCTCCGTAAATTCCGCCCAGGATAATAGCCGGCATCAGCAAGGCCCAAAAAGCCTGTAAGAAAGACTTTCCCCATTCTTTCAGGGTTGCCATTTTGCCTATGATTCCGTACTGATACTTGCGGGCTATAAAATAGGCCAGCAGGGCAATGCTTCCAGTTTCAATTAAGCCCGGAACAATGCCCGCCAGGAACAGCATGGGTATTGAAACCCCGGTTACCGCTCCAATTAGAATAAATACCAGGCTGGGAGGCAACATGATTCCCAGGGCGCCTACCGTGGAAATTAAGGCGTTAGAAAAGCCTTCTTCGTAATTTTCCCTTCTTAATTCGGGGTACCCCACACTGCCCACGGCTGCAGTGCAGGCCACACTGGAGCCGGTTATGGCGCCAAAAATAGCTCCACTAAAGGTAAGGCCTATACTTTTACCCCCGTAAATGCTGCGGGTAGCCCCGCTCATGAAATCCAGCAGGTACCTGGCCAGCTTTCCTTTAAGCATGATATTGCCCGCAAGAAGGAAAAATGGTATGGCCAGCATGGTAAAAGAGTTGATGCTGCCAAAAACCTGTTGAGGTATGAAAGTGGGGGAGGCAAGGTCAAACAGCAATATCCCGGCGGTTCCGGTTATTAAAAGCGCAAAACCAACCGGCACTCCCAAAATTAAAAGCAACAGCAACAAACCGACAAAAACCAGGGCTGTTTCCATTTATGGCACTCCTTTACTGTAATAGTTAATTACATATCAACAACTTTTTCCTCTGTTCGGGCCTCTTCTTCTTGTTCTTCCGTTTTTGCTTCAACGGGCGTAGTAAACTCAAGCACCAGCATTTCACCCCCCCTTATGAAAAGAAGCAGTGCACCGACGAATATGGCAAGGTGGGGAAGCCACAGGGGAAACCTTAGTGGGGTGGAAGAGCGCAGGCCCAGGTCTAAAGTGCTGGCGAAAAATTCGTAAGAAATGTAGGTTAGAAGCAACCCAAACAGCATGAATATCAGGCGGTTTAAAACTACCACGATTTTTCCCGCTATACCGCGAAAAAAGCGGTAAAAAAAAGTCATTTGCACGTGGTTGTTATACTTGTATACCAGGCTGAACCCGATCAGGGCCAACCACACCAGGATGTAGCGGTTAAATTCTTCGGCCCATACAGTAGAAGACCTGAGGACGTAGCGCATGAAAACTTCGTATACAGCTATAAAGGTGGAAGCCCCCATCAACAGCGTTATAACGGCAATCTGCAGGTAATCGAGCTTATCCAGCAAGAATTTAAATATACCCGCAATTATTTTTATAAGGTAAACCAGCTTGTCAAGCAAGAATTTAAACAAACCCACAATTTTTTTCATGAATATTTTCAAGAGAATGTACCTCCTTTGGCCCCCTGGATTAAAACCGTGGGAAAAAAGCTGCAGGAGTGGTTGAAGCACCCCTGCAGCTTAAGCAAACCCCTAGTAACCAAATTCCTCTCTGGCTTCTTCCAGCTCTTGCATGATGTCTTCGCCAATCATATCCCGGTGTTCATCCCATACATCTTCACCGACTTCAATCCAGCGCTCCCTTTCCTCTTCCTCCAGGTGGTGGATTTCCATACCTTTTTCTTCCAGCTCATCTATGCAGCGCTGTTCATCTTTGATTACTTCTTCTCTCCATTCCCTGGTTTCTTCTACAATAATTTCTTCCATTAAATCACGGATGTCGTCGGGCAGGCCTTCCCACCAGTCAATATTTACGGTGTAGTTAATCAGGCAGTGCAGGTGGCGGCTCCGGGTCATGTAGTCCTGAAATTCCCAGTAACCCTGGTGCAGGAAAGAATCCGGGCCGGTCATGGCTCCGTCAATAACTCCCTGTTGCAGGGCGGTAGGTGCTTCAATGCCGGCGATAAATTCGGGTGATCCCCCCGCTGCTTCGATAAAGTCTCCCAGGACCGGGCCGTAGGCCCTCATCCGGATGCCTTCCATATCTTCCAGGGTAGTAATGGGATAGTCCGCGTTGGTAATGTCAATATACGAGTAGTCCATGGAGGCGATTACTCTGATGCCGTAATCTTCTAAAGGTCCAAAAGCCTTGTCGGGCACATCGGTTTCATCCAGAACGTGATACAGGACTTCCCTTTCCGGAAAAGCAAATGGGAGTTCAAAAACAGCTGGCTCGTCCGACAGGGCCAGCAGATAAGCGTTGACTACAGGAGTGATCTCTATGTCTCCTCTCTGTACCGCTTCTACTGCCGCGTCAGGCTCGTACAGCTGGGCTGCCGGGTAAATTTCAAACTGCACCTTGCCGTCGCTTTCTTCTTCAATTCTTTCTGCAATTTTCCGGTTCAGCCTGGCCGGGTGCAATTCATCAATGTAAGCGTAAGACATCCTAACTGTTATCGTATCATCGTCGCCTACTGCGTCACAGCCGGAAACAAACCACATGGAAGTCAAACCTAGCAAAACCGCCAGAAGCATTGTCAGGAGTGCTTTACCCCTCTTTTTCATACGGAAACCTCCTTAAAAATAAAAATGTAGTTTTAACCCTTTCAAAACTCTTTTACAAAAAAATCTTGCTAATAGAGGTTAAATTCTTATTTAACCACCCCATGTCAGGAAAATGCTGGTCGGGCAGGCACAGGTTCATAATTTTTTATTTAATTTTTAGAAGTGCAAATTTTGTGCCAAAACTACTGGCCTCAAAATAAACTGGCAATTTTGATATTTAAAAAAGGTTAAAACTTTTTTTTTGGAGCCGGGCAACCGTCATATAGTTGATAGAAAGGTTATAAATTCAGTCAATCCGGGAGGGAAAAACAAAAATATAAAAAAAGGCTGCGGCTCAATAATTATTACCGGTGTCTAAATAATGTACAGCATTTTAAGCCAGTTTTTTAAGTTTTATTTTCAAGGGCGGAGTATTCGGGGGGATTATTTAACCCCGGTTACTGTGCATTTACCCTGTACAAAATTTAGACATGTTTCGCAACCCGACAGGTATGTTGTGTCGAAAAAACAGATATAAATTATTTTTCTAATATTTATATCTGTAGCTTCCAGCTTTGTAACTCCGGCTTTTAATATAAAAAGGGTTTTTAAGGGAAGGTGCTGACTGTGTTCCCGCCGGTTCCGTGCAATTGTAATTTTAACCTGTAAAGAGTGTTTTATAAAGCGGAATTATGTGGCATATATTTTGCTTGTCTTAATTATTATAGAAAAATTTTTATTAGTATAATAGGAGATATTTTGCAGTGGAACTGCCGGAGCTGGCGGTCCAATTAACATCACCAGCGTTTACAGTAAAGCAAATAATCCAGTGAACAAGGGAGCCTAAAATGAAAAACAAGGCGCAGGTGCTAATTATAATTTTTCTGGTTCATATTGTTGCTGCCACTATTCCTTTTGGTATTCCCCCTCTATCTCCTTTTATTTTAGAAGCCCTGGATATAACCAAGGCCGAGTTCGGGCTTTTCATGAGCCTGTTTTATATGGGATTGATTCTATTATCTTTCGGCAGCGGATGGATTGTAGATTACCTGGGTATGGGGAAGTCTCTGTTTTTAGGAAAAATAATCCTGGTGATTTCCGTTAGCATGTTTTCCTTGATAAATCATTACTGGATCATGCTATTTTTTGCCCTGGTAATCGGTGTAGGTTACAGCTTTATTAACCCCGGGACAACAAAAGCGGTAATGTACTGGTTTCCGGTAAAACACAGGGGAGCCGCAATGGGTTTTAAGCAAACCGGGGTTACTGTGGGAAGTATGCTTGCAGCGTTTGTTTTGCCTTTCCTGGCTGTAAACCTGGGATGGAGAACGGCTTTACTGCTCATGTCTGTTCTGGCTTTTGTCATGGCTTTTGTATGCAGATTCAAGCTACAGGAGAAAGGTGATAATAGCCATAATAGCCATAATGAAAGGGATGCGGGCAGGGAAAACGGAGTCAATTTAAATTTAAAAGAAATTAAAGAACGCATCCTGTTTTCGCTGCGCCAGGTAGATTGCAGGCCTATTGTGGTAGTAAGCCTGCTTATAGGCATACTGGTATTTTCCCAGGCCTCTTTTATCACCTACCTGGTATTGTTTATAAATGAAGAGCTGCTATTTCCCGTGGCTGTTTCCACAATAGCCCTGGGTATTGCCCAGGGAAGCGGTACCGCGGGAAGGGTGGCGTGGGGTTATATAAGTGACCGGGCGCTGAAGGGCAACCGGAAAAAGACTTTGTCTTTAATTGGGACAATAGCCGCCCTGGTTTTTGTATCTTTTTTATTTTTAACCCCTGATTCTCCTAACATAATTATTTACTTTCTGGCAGGCGCAGGGGGGTTTTCTATCTTGGGCTATAACGCTGTTTACCTTACCCTGATAGGCGAGCTGGCCGGTGAAGAAAACACGGGGATATCTAGCGGTTTAAGCATTTCCATAACCCACGCCGGTATTTTACTGGTAAACCCTTTGTTCGGGTATCTGGTAGATACCCTGGGAACATTTTACTATTCGTGGCTTTTTCTTTCCGTACTACTGTTTCTCGTTTCTGCTGCTTTTATCTGGATGGATCGAAAGCAGTGACCCGCAACTGTACATGTCCTGATATTGTACATACTTATCAAAATAAAACCGATGCTATGCAAGTTGAAAGCACAGTATGTACATAAAATAGACAGTTTCCTGCCAGGAGGAAACATGTTTACAGCAGGACTCGAACCAGTATTATTAATATGCAAAATCTAAAAGTTGGAGCATTACGCAATTTAATTATGGAAGCAACAGGGAAGCAAAGTCGTCCCGGGCAGATACAACAATAAATAAGAGTACATTTGGCTTTCTAAAATAATTTTATGACTGTAGAGATTGTGTTGGCATGTTATTTGCATTATTTAATATACAAAAGTCATCTGATAAGGCCAATCAAGAGCAGTAAATTGCCAGGTAGTTACATTTAGAAGGCTGGAAGAGCGACTAACAGATTAATTATTAATCAATCAAAAATATATTTATTTTAACAGAGGAGGTATTTAAAAGTATGGTTGATTTAAACAGCCTGGTGGATGAGCGAAAATCAACAGATGTGCTGGTAGTAGGTGCGGGAGGAGCGGGAGCCAGAGCTGCAATAGCTGCCGCGGAAAACGGTTCCAGGGTTACAGTAGCTGTTAAAGATCTTTTTGGACACAGCGGTTGTACCCCGGTAGCCATGGGCGGGCATGCCGGGTATGTCGATTACCCGGGTGACAGCTGGATGGTTTATTTTACGGACACAGTAGTAGGTGGAGGTTTTTTAAACAATCAAAAGCTGGTTGAAGTATTAACCAAAGAAGGCAAACAGAGATTTTGTGAACTGGAAGACTGGTGTGCTGCTTTTGACCGGGATGAGGACAACAAAGTGTACCTCAGAAGATTCGGAGGACATACTTTCAACCGCAGTACTATAAGTGGAGACCGTACCGGACGTGAAATGATGTGGGCCCTTAAAAGGAAGTGTTTTCAAAACGAGCTGGTGGAAGTAAAGGACGAAGTTTTTTTGACACGCCTTTTAGTTAAAGAGGGAAAAATAAACGGGGCCATAGGAGTAGATACCCGTAAAGGTACCGTTATACTGTTTGAATGCCCTACGGTTATTCTGGCCAGCGGGGGCAGCGGCAGGCTTTGGCCTATTACTTTTTCTACCAAAGGTAAAGTTGGGGACGGGCCATACCTTGCTTTTGAAGCCGGTGCAGAAGTCAGGGATATAGAGTTTTTCCAAATACATCCGACGGGCTGGCTATGGCCTCCGGCCATCAGGGGCCGGGTTGTTAGTGAAGGGGTTCGTGCTGATGGTGGTATTTTGCGAAATTGTAACGGGGAAAGATTTATGGAAAGGTACGACCCGCTTAAAAAAGAGCTGGCTACCAGGGATTACGTTTCCCGCTGCATATTTAAAGAGGTGCAGGAAGGCCGGGGAAGCGAACACGGCGGGGCCTACCTGGATGTAACGCATTTTCCGCCCGAGTTTATTGAAAGAAGATTAAGCTCCGTAATGGAAACTGGCCTGGTTGGGGGAGTGGATATTAGAAAAGAGATGTTTGAAATTATACCGGAGCATCATTATCAAAACGGCGGGGTTGATATTAACGAGTGGGCCGAGACCAGGATAGAAGGTCTTTACGCCTGCGGTGAAGCGGCCGGAGGAGTGCACGGCGGAAACCGCCTGGGAAGCAATTCGCTGCCAGACCTGCTGGTGTTTGGTGCCAGGTCGGGGGAAAGAGCCAGTGAATACGCTGCTTCAAACCAGCCTCCCGGCATAGATAAAAGCCAGGTTAAAGATGAAGTAGAAAAAATTACTGCACCCCTGCAGAACGACAGCGGCATTGATCCTTTTGAAATATCAAGGAAACTTCACCAGGTAATGTTTGAAGAGATGCATATAGCCCGCAATGAAAAGGGACTGAATAGGTGCTTAAATGATCTTGAAGAGGCGGAAGGTCAACTGGAAAAAATATCTGTTCCGGGGGGCTTGAGAGGAAACGAAGCCTGGGCTACTGCCATGGAACTGAGGCCACGGGTGACAGTGGGTAAAATGATGGTAAAAGCTTCACTGGAAAGAACGGAAAGCAGGTCCGCCCTTTTCCGGGAGGATTATCCCAAAATTAACCGGGAAGAGTGGGATAAGAATATACTGGTCAGGAAAGAAGACGGAAACGGCATGAAGCTTTATACCAAGCCTGTAGAAGTACTGCACCTTACGCCCCAACAGGTTAATCTGCCTTACTTCCCGGTTCCAGGGGAAGACAAGTAGGAGAAGTAATTAAAGAGTTAATTTATTTGATGAAAAGAAAAGGAGTGAAACCGCATGGGTGAAACTATCAGAGTTGAGATTTTCAGGTTTGACCCGGAATCCGAAGCAAGTGGAAGTTTTAAGGAATATACCCTGGAAAAAGATGTCCCCGGGATGCGTATATTGATGGCTTTAAATGCTTTAAACCAGAAACAAGAAGCAAATATATCTTACCGGTTTTCCTGCGAAGAATGGCAGTGTGGTTCCTGTGCCATCCAGGTAAACGGGGTTCCCAAACTGGCTTGTAAGGAGGAAATACACGACGGGGACAGGTTGGAACCGCTCCCTGTCTTCCCGGTAATAAAAGACCTGATGGTTGATTTAAGTCAAAGCTTTGAAAAACACGTGGAGCTTGCGCGCCTTAAAGTAAAAGAAACGGGGGATCCGCTGGATTACGATACCCAGTCCAGGCTGTGGGAAAGTATTAATTGCATGCAGTGTGATATATGTGTGGCTTCCTGTCCTATGATGTTAACCACGGGAAATTCCTACAGTTACACGGGGCAGGAGTACATGATACAGCTATACCGCATGGAATTTGATCCCCGCTACGAAAGCGAAGCCTTGAGGAAAACTATTGAAGATGGTCTGTGGGAATGCTTTACCTGCCGCCAGTGCGAAAACAATTGTCCCCAGAGGATACCGCTGACCAAAAACATGGTGGATCTGCGTTCGCGAGTAATGGAGAAAGATCCTACCCTGCTTCCTCCTACCATACGTGATTTAAACGAAAACCTGTTTAAGCACGGCAACGAATTTGGAGTTCCCAGGTTTAAGAGAACGGAATGGACAGGGGAGCTGGAAGTACCGCAGCTGCAGGACGGAGAAAAGGAATACCTTTATTTTGTAGGGTGTTCCGAATCTTCAGACCAGCTAAACCAGGCAGCTGCAAGGGCCATGGTTAACGTGCTAAACCGACTTCAAATTAGCTACGGTATACTGGGTGAGGAAGAAGTATGTGCCAGCGATGCGGCCCTGCAGACGGGAGAAGTTGATTTGTTCGAGGAGCTGGCCGAAACCAATATAAAAACTTTCAAGAAATACAATGTTTCCAGGGTGATTACTTCTTCTCCGCACGTTTATCACATTATTAAAAACGAGTATCCACAGTACGGGGGAGAATATGAAGTCATGCATTACGTTCAGCTGCTGGAAAAAGCACTAAAGGAAGGAAAACTTGAATTTAACCAATCTATTAACCAGACTGTCACTTATCATGATCCCTGCTTTTTAGGGCGTTACAATGAAATTTACGAAGCGCCGCGCAAAGTTTTGCAGGGCTTGCCCGGAGTAGAACTGGTAGAAATGGAGAAAAACAGGGAACAAGCCGAGTGCTGCGGCGGCGGAGGAGGTGGAATGTGGATGGAGATACCCCCCGGGGAGAGAGTTTCCGAGCGCCGGGTACAGCAGGCCGCTGATACCGGTGCAGGCGTCCTGGTAGTAGCTTGCCCGTGGTGCTGCAGCATGTTCGACGACGCCATCAAGAATAAAGGCCTGGAAGAAAAATTGCAAGTTAAACACATCCTGGAGCTTATAGACGAGGCCTTGCAGTAGAAGATTTTTGATATGATTTTAACTTGAGACAGGAGGTGTCTTTAGAGTGGCCAGAATTCACGAATATCAGGGTAAAGAAGTATTAAAAAATTGCGGAATTCCCGTTCCCAGGGGAATGGTTGCTCAGGATGCGGAGGAAGCAAAAAGATACATGGAAGAGCTGGGTAAACCTGCGGCTCTAAAAGCACAAGTGCTTACCACCGGTCGCTACAAGGCTGGAGGTATTAAGTTTGCATCGGATCCCGAAGAAGCAGCCAACCGGGCCCGGGAACTGTTTGATACCAGGGTAAGAGGTTTACAGGTAGATCAGCTACTGGTGGAGGAAAAACTGGATATTAAAAGTGAGTATTACCTGGGGATTATAATTAATAACTCCCACAAGGTCAAGTCTCCTACGCTAATCCTTAGCAGCAGGGGCGGGGTTGACGTTGAAGAAATAGCTTCCAGCACGCCGGAGAAAATTGCCTATTTAAATGTAGATTACCTGCAAGGGGTAGGAGAAGATGAAGCGGAGAAGATTTTAGGCATGGTTTCTTTCGATGAAGAGTTAAGCGGCGAGGCTAAAGAAGAGATGAAGAAAATAATATCCAGCTTCTACCAATCCTATATGGAAAGCGATGCCAGGATAGCGGAAATCAACCCCCTGGTTTTAACCCAGGATGGCCGCCTGCTGGCAGGCGATTGCCGTTTTACCATCGACGATAATTCAGATTTCCGTCAAACCCGGTTTGGAATCAGGCTGCCGCGCGACATGGACCGCTCTCCTACAGAACTGGAGTATATAGCGTGGACAATTGAAGAGGGTGACTTCCGGGGTACCGGCTATTTTACCCAGATGGTGCCGGAGATAGATAAAGAAGGTTATATAGGTTTCCACGGTATTGGGGGCGGAGGCGCTATGCTGGCGGCCAGTGCCCTGGTTAACCGTAATTTCAAGATAGCGAACTATACCGATACCAGCGGAGACCCTCCGGCCAGCAAAGTGTACCGCGTGGTAAAATGCATATTTTCTCAACCCATTGAAGGTTATGCCCTGATGGGAGCCTGCCTGGCCAACCAGGAGCAGTGGCACCATGCGCATGCCCTGGTAAAGATACTAAGGGAAGAAGCGGAAAACAGGCCCGGTTTCCCGGTAGTGCTGCTGTTGGCCGGGAACAGGGAAAAAGAGACCCACGACATAATTGAAAAAGGATTAAAAGATGCAAACCTTCGCTGGGAACTGTACGGCAGGCAGTATATCTACAACACTGATTATATTGCGGAAAGGATACAAAAGCTGGTGGAGGATTATAGAGAAGAACAAAGGAGGTAAGCCAGATGAATGATAAAAAGATCTCTTTTGAAACCAAGACGGCTAAAATAGAAATTAACCTGGACAAGTGTGCAGCAGCCAGGGAGAACAGTCCCAACCCTTCCTGCGGGTTTATGTGTGTAAAAGCTTGCCGGCTTTACGGTCGTAACGTTTTAAAAATTGAAAACAACCGGCCGGTTTTAACAGTTAGCGACCCGGAAGAAATAAAACGGCTGGATAATGAGTGCCTGGCCTGTGAATTTAACTGTAAGATGTATGGTTCTGACTGTATTAACATTGAAATACCTCTGGAGGGGATAGAAGAGTACCGTAAGAAAGTGCTTTCCAGGTAGAAGTTTCTAAAGCCAAGGGATATTTGAAAGGAGTGAACCGCATGGCCATTTTAATTGATGAGAACACCAAGGTTTTGGTGCAGGGTATAACTGGAAGGTTTGGAGAGCTGGTGACCAGGAACATGCTGGACAGCGGAACCAACATTGTGGCAGGGGTTACACCCGGACGAGGGGGACAGAAAGTCTGGGATGTCCCGGTTTATGATAGTGTAGGCGAGGCAATGGAAAAAGAAGGTGAGATAGATACTTCACTGATTGTGGTTCCCGGCCCCGCGGCCAAGAAAGGTGCCCTGGAAGCAATTGATGCTGGTATAAGAACTATTTTGATGGAAGTAGAAAGGATACCGCTGCACGATTCGCTGGAAGTAATATCCCGGGCGGAAAAAGCAGGGGTAAGGCTTATAGGCCCCGGTTCAGGAGGGGTGGTTTCTGCCGGTAAAGCGACACTTGGTTTTATCGGTTCCGCTTCTGATGTGGCTAAAGCGGCTTTTAAACCGGGAAAGCTGGGGGTTATATCGCGCAGCGGCGGACAGACATCAACTCTTTCCTGGGTAGTGGTTAACTCTGGATTTGGGGTTAGCACGGCTATAAACCTGGGTTCGGAACCGGTACTGGGTACGATGTTCCCGGAACTTTTACCCATGTTTGAAGAAGATGATGAAACAGACGGAGTGGTGTATTTTGGCGAAATCGGTACCGTTATGGAAGAAGAGGCAGCCGAAGTAATGAAAGAAGGACGATATACCAAGCCCCTGGTAGCCTATATTGCAGGAAAAGGCTTGCCTTCCGGGTTACGATTTTCTCACGCCAGTGCCATTATTGAAGGAGGAAGGGGTTCGGCGGAGAGCAAGATTTCAACCTTGAGAGATGCAGGAGCGCATGTGGTGGAGAATCCTCATGAGCTGTTCTCGGTGCTGCAGAAAGTATTTGGCCCCGGGCAGGGCTAAACAGGGTTATTAATAATCTAGGAGGGATAAAGTCATGAGCGTGGTCCTTAGAACAATGCTTTATGTGCCTTCAAACAGTTGGCGGATGATAAACAATGCTACCAGGGAAATGGCGGATGCAGTAATACTGGACCTGGAGGATGCTGTTTCTTTAGAAGAAAAAGAAACCGGCAGGATATTTTCCAGGGATTCCGTGGGTACATTGAAAGAGGCCGGACTGGATGTTTATGTCCGGGTTAACTCCACTTCCAGCGGCCTCTTGAAAGAGGACATACCGTACGTGGTAGTAGAAGGCCTGGATGGTATTATGCTGGCCAAGACAGAAACCAGCGAGGATATAATAGATGTAGACAGGCAGATAAGCGAAGAAGAAAAGAAAAAAGGAATAACACAAAACCGTACCGGTATAATTCCCCTGATTGAGAATCCCCTGGGAGCGCAGAATGTGTTTGAAATAACAGAAGCCAGCCAAAGAGTAGTTGGTGTTGGTTTCGGTGCAGGAGATTACTTGCGGGAAATGGGTGTAGGTTTTGCCATAACCAGGCTTACAGCAAGAGAATATTTCCCGGCTATCCTTTATGCGCGTTCCCGGATAGCCAATGCCGCCAATATTGCCGGTATAGAAGCAATTGACACCCCGTTTTTCGGCTTGCTTATTGATACCGAAGGGCTGGTTAATGAGGCGGAATCGGTTAAACTGCTTGGTTTTACCGGCAAGCAGCTGGTTCACCCGCGGCATATAGAACCTGTAAACAGGGTTTTTGCGCCCTCGGAAGAAGACCTGGAATACGCCAAAAAAATGGTGGAAGTTTATGAAGATGCAAAAGCAAAGGGGTTGGGCTCTGCTTCTTACCAGGGTCGCATGATAGATTATGCCATGTATAAGATGGGCATGGACATGCTAAATAAAGCTGAAAGGATTTCGGAAAAAGAAAAAATGAAGCCCGAAGATAGTTTAACCTGAACCAGGACATGCATTAGTTAGTTTTCTGCCGGGGCAGGTTGAAGATAAAAAACCAGCCAAGCGATATATAAGGTGACAGGCAGTAAATCTTACAGAAATGAACCAGGAAACGCGAAATTAAAGGACCAGTAAACCTGAATAAATTTGAATAACCGTTGTAGGAATAAACTGTAGGAATAAACGCGGCAGTTAGTTTTTAAAGTATTTAGCAGTGCTCCCAGCAAAACTTTAAAAAATAATCACTCAATTAAGTTAAAGCCCTGTCCCGGCAGATTTAATATAAGTTTAATGTATTTCTAAACCGGCGGGTGTAACTAACACCTCAGTAAAGTTTATAAACTTTCAGTATATAAAGTGCAGTTTAATGTATAAGGAGGAGAGAAAAAAAATGATAACACAACAGGTTTTAGGCAAAGCCATTTTTGAAACCATAAAAAAGGCATCCTGTTGTATACCGGGTGATATTGAAGAGGCGTTCCAGGACTCTATAAGCCGGGAAAGCTCTTCAGTTTCTAAGATGGCCCTGGAAGCAACCCTGGAAAGCCTGCAGCGTTCCAGGGAAACTTCACTACTGGCTTGCCCGGATACGGGGTGGCCTCTATTTTTTGTGGAAGTAGGAGATGAAGCTGTAGTTGAAGGAGGCCTGCGGGTAATTGAGACCGCCTCCAAAAGGGCGGTGGAAAAGGCGACACATGAAGGGTACCTGCGTGCTACTATGAAACATCCCCTTACCGGTGAAGATCCCGGCAACAATATTGGAAATAATGTTCCCAATTTTACTTACAAATTCGTGCCCGGGGACACTATCAAGTTAACCTTTGTTCCTAAAGGTGGGGGGTCGGAATGCTTTGGGGGAACGCGTTACCAGGTAATGGCTTTTGCAGACGGCCTAACTGCCATCAAGAAATTTATTGTAGACGCTTATATAGCGGCTTCCCGCGCCGGGGCTATCTGCCCGCCTTCCGTCCTGGGAGTAGGTATTGGGGGTACTTCCGATATTTCCACCAAACTTGCCAAGGAAGCGGCTGCTTTGAGGAAAGTAGGCAGCAAAAACCCCGAGCCTGAAATTGCCCGGATAGAAGAAGAACTGTATGAAGGAATAAACCGGCTGGGTATTGGAGCCATGGGGTCGGGGGGAGACGTTTCTGTTTTTGATGTGAACGTAGAATACGCGTATACTCACCTGGCGGGGATAGCCGTGGCCATGAACGCCAACTGTTTTATTGCCCGCCGTGCTACCGTAGAGGTTGACGGTAAAGGAAATATTAAAGAACACGAAAGTCCAAACTGGTTTAACGGGAGGTAGGTAAAATGGCTGAATATCACCTGAAAACTCCACTGCAGGATGAGGAGATAAAGGATTTAAAAACAGGGGATAAAGTATATTTTTCCGGGGAAGCCTGGACGTGCCGCTCAAAGCTGCAGAAAACTGTTTTTGACGAGGGGTGGAAGCTGCCTTTTGACACCCGGGAAAAAAACCTGTTGATTCATGTAGGCCCAGTTATTATAGATGAAGGCGGTAATTGGAAACTGGTATCATTCCAGCCCACTTCCAGTATACGGTTTGAAAAGTGGGGCCCCGCCTCGGTTAAAGACCTAGGTTTGAAAGCCATAATCGGCAAAACCACCATGGGAAAAGATAGCCAGGAAGCCATGAAAAAATACTGCTGCATTCACGCTACTCCCCTGGGAGTAACCCCTACTCTTTTTATTGAAAGAATAAAAGTTAAAGAAGTTCACTGGCTGGAAGAAATGGGTAGTATTGAAGCGGCCTGGATACTGGAACTTGACGAACTGGGCCCCTTCCTGGTAGATATTGACTGTGAGGGCAAAAACCATTTTGACCACCTGGACGAAAAAATTGCCGCCAACCGCAGGTCTGTATACCAGGAGATGGGTATACCGGAGGATTTTGAGTATACCAGGTTATATTAAAAACTCGAGAAAAACCGCTCACCTCCTTCAAGGCGGTGGCAAGCGTGCATAAAGCCAACCAAACATTTTTGAGGAGTTATGAGGGGAAGGATTGAGGGGAAGGATTGAGGGGAAGGAAGGTTTATATGGAAAAACTACCATCCTGTGCCAGGTGTAGCTTAAATACGGAAGAAAAAATATGTCGTTCCCCGGGGGGGAAAGGACCGGATTTTTGTCCTACCAGGTTTATGAGGGAAGCCCTGGAAAAAGCCCGGGAAAAACTTTCCGACCGGGTAATTTACGAGTTTGCACGCCAGGCTTCTATTCAGGAAGGGGAAGGGTATATTAACCGGGAAGTTAAACCTCACGTGCGCCACCCGGTTAAACCCAGGTTGGAAGAAATCTGTGATTTTGCGGCCCGAATGGGGTGCCGCAGGTTGGGACTGGCATACTGTGGAGGGTTGCAGTACGAGGCGAGCCTTCTCCAGAAGGTGTTGGAAGCGCATAATTTTGATTTGGTTTCCGTAGTATGCAAGGTGGGTGGCACCTCCAAGGAAGAAATCGGCCTTACCGAGGAGCAGAAAGTAAGGATAGGAGAGTTTGAACCCATGTGCCACCCCCTGGCTCAAGCGGAAATTCTAAACCAGGCCGGGACCGATTTAAATATAATAATGGGGTTGTGCGTGGGCCACGATTCACTTTTTATTAAGCAGGCCCGGGCCATGACCACTGTATTTGCGGTTAAAGACCGGGTCTTGGGCCACAATCCTGTGGCGGCACTGTATACGCTGAATTCTTATTACCAGAGATATATAAAAAAACCGTTTGCCAATAATAAATAATGGTATAATTAAAGTACCTGCTTTTGTTTAAAAGCTGTGAGTTAATATTTCAAGTATTACTGGTTTAAAGATAAAATAACCTGGTAAAGGTGCTGTTTATATGGCCCAGCGGATTGTTTTTTTTAGTTACCCGCGCCTGACCTCCCTGGCTCAAAATGTGCTGGATAAAAAGACCATTAAAAAAATATGGGTGATAGAAAAATCATTTACCGAGCTTGTTTCCATAGCGGAATCTCTTATGAATAAAGGCATGGTTGACGTTTTTGTAAGTGCAGGGAGCAACGCCAGTGTTTTAAGCAGCAATTTTCCACACATGCCGCTGGTGCCTATAAACGTCAAGGGCTACGACCTGATAGAATCCATAGTCAAGGCTTCTTGTTACGGTCCGCGTATTGCCGTGGTTACAGTAGAAGAACAGGTTTCCAGGCTGGAAAAGCTGAAAAATATTTTAAAAGTAGACCTGCTCCAGCGCACTTTTAGCAGCGAAAATGAGCTGGCCCGCATAATGGATGAGCTAAAGCTGGAAAAAGTAGATGCGGTTACAGGATCCAGTATTGTGTGCGATTACGCCAATTACTACCGGATAAACAATGTATTTATTTATTCGGAGACCAGTGTTAAGGAAGCGTTGAATAAAGCAGTTGATATGCAGGAAGTATTGATCAACGAAAAAATGAAAGCAAACCAGTTTAAAGCCATTATTGATTTTGCTTACAGCGGGATAGTAGCGATAGATGAAAACCGGAAGGTAAAAGTATTTAACCCGCTTGCGGAAAAGATTACGGGTTTTTCGAAGAACAGTGTCCTGGAGAAACATATAGACGAAGTAATACCTGATACGCGTCTGGTTAGAGTGCTGGAAAGCGGCGAAAAGGAATGTAATCAGCTGATGAAAGTCCGGGATAACCTGGTTGTGCTTACCAACCGTATTCCCATCAGGGTTGATAACCGGACAGTAGGTGTTGTAGCCACTTTCCAGGATGTGGCCGATATTAAAAAAGCAGAGCGCCATATCCGTATGAACCTTTACCAGAAGGGCTTGATTGCCAAGTATACTTTTGGTGATATCATGGGGCAGTCCGAGGCCATTGATAAAGCCAGAAGGCTGGCCCGTACTTTTGCCCGCGAAGATTCAACTATCTTGCTGCATGGGGAAACCGGCACCGGCAAAGAGCTGTTTGCCCAAAGCATCCACAATCACAGTTTGCGTTCTGAAAAGCCGTTTGTAGTAATTAATTGTGCTGCCCTGCCGGAAACACTTTTGGAAAGCGAGCTTTTTGGCTACGAAGAAGGAGCTTTTACCGGGGCCAAAAAAGGCGGGAAGACAGGCCTTATTGAACTGGCAAATGAAGGGACCCTGTTTTTGGATGAAATATCGGAAATGCCTATAAACCTGCAGGCCCGCTTCCTGAGGGTTTTACAAGAAAAAGAGATTTTAAGGATCGGGGGCGATAAAATAATACCAGTGGATGTGCGTATTATTGCCGCCACCAACCGGAACCTGATCCAGGAAATACAAAAAGGAAACTTTAGAGAAGACCTCTACTACCGGTTATATTTAATGTACATCAAGGTTCCTTCGCTGGAAGAAATGCCGGAGGACATACCGTTTCTGGTGCTTAAAACCATTGAAAATAATTACCCTGAATTGATGGATAAATATTCAAAAACCGTATGCCGGGTGGCCAGGAAGTTAAGCAGGTTATCCTGGCCGGGAAATGTAAGGCAGCTGTTTAATACAGTTCATCGTATAGCAGTAGTCTTGAAAAGCAGTGAGAGTCGGGAAATATCCCCGGAAGAAATTTTCAGCCGGGTGTTGGACAATAACCCGGAGAGCGCGGGCAAAACAATTGAAACGGTACCGGAAAAGGAAAGAGAGCTTATAATTCAAAAGTTAAACGAAACGGGCTGGAACCGCTCCAGAACCGCTCAGAGCCTTGGTATAAGCAGATCCACCCTGTGGCGGAAGATGAAAGAATACCGTATATAAGTATGCCCCGATGATTTACCCATTTCCTCCCCCCTGGTGAGTTATGTTTCTGGTGTTTAGTTCACTTAAACAAGATGTTAAAACAATATGTTTCATAAAGCAAAGAAACAACGGCGATATTTGTTTCTTTTTTTGTGTTGTATTATTTTTATTGCCCCCTGAAATTATTTTAAACAGGGCTATCAGTGCTACTTTCAACAGGCCTTAAACGGCCTGTTTATTTATTTAAAACTATTTAAAACAAGGTATTTTAGATTTGGCACGGGAATTGCAAAAGAATTATACAGTTAAATCAAAACAGTATTAAAATTGATAATATTTAAACGCGAAAGGGAGGTGTGGAATAATAGCGGTTCAAGGCTGGACAGGCAGTGTAAGTGTTTTGATAAAGGCCTTGGTTGGCACATTTCTGGAAAAGAGGTGAATAAGAAATGCTTATGTTGATTATCTGGTTGGTTTTTTCCGTCTTGTTTTTGGGGGGTGTTTTTTATTACGTGTTGACTCAGAGTGGGCCCGACTGGTAATCCAACAGGTTTTTCTATACTAAAAGAAAGAAGGAGGTTAATTATATGTTGTTGTGGATATTCCTGGGAATTTACCTGGTTGTACTGGCCGCTTTAACTATTTACAGCTACAAGAAGACCAAGGTATACGAAGACTTTGCCATTGCAGGTGGTCATATTGGACCGTACATGCTGGGTTTTGCTACCGCAGCTACCGCGGCAAGTACCGCTTTGTTTATGGGGACCCCGGCATGGGGTTATCTGGCGGGGATGACTGTTCTCTGGTACGGGATTGCCATATTTGCTGCCTGTTTTATCAGTTTTATGATAATTATCAAGCAGTTTAGCGGGATGAGCGGGGTAAAAAAATCTTTAACTCTTCCCGACTGGCTGGGGGACAGGTACAACAGTAACCTTATAAAAGTTATTGTAGGGGTTATCTGTTTTGCCAATGTTTTTTATGTAGCCGGCCAGTTTTCCGGGGCTGGTTTTATTTTTGAAGTAGCTACTGACCTGGGTTACGAGGTAGGGATTATTCTGGCCGTGGTTGTGGTGGTAATATACATTTCCTTGGGCGGCAGCCGCACCGATATCTACACCGATTATTTCCAGGGGGTTTTAATGAGTGTGATTGCCCTGCTGGTGGGACTGTCTATTTTCTGGGTTTTTGACGGCGGGCTAACGGAAATGATAACCACTCTTGGTGACAAAGATCCCAACTTGTTAAGCGCCACCAACCCGGCGGTTCCAGTTTTTAAGGGTCCCATTGACATAATCAGCATCTTTATTTTTTACCTTACCTTCTCATTTTCGCCGCAGCTTATTAACAAGATCATGATGTTGGACAAGCCTGAGGTGAATTCCCGCAAGTTTGTTGCCACCTACGGAATAGTGTTGTTTATATTCACGCTGATGATATTCGGGGGTATAGCAGCCAGGGCTTTTATGCCCATGGGCACTCTTGAAAACCCGAATATGGCAATTCCGCTTTACCTGGAAATTGCGTTTCCCGCAGCAGTTGCCACCCTGTTTTTGGTTATTATCTTGTGTGCGGCCATGTCTACGGTGGACGGGCTGTTCGTTGTTTTTGCTACTTTTGTTTCCAACGATATCTACCGCAAGATAATCGTCAAGAAAAGGATAGAAAAAGACCCCAATTACGATGCGCGGGATATTGAAAGAAAGTCTTTCCGCATAAGCCAGGTAGTGGTGGTGATTGTGGGGATTGTGAGTATTTTGCTGGTTCTTGATCCGCCAGAAATAGTTACGGCAATGGTGGTAGTGGGAATTAACGCTATAGTGGCTTCGTGTTCGGGCCCCCTGCTGTTTGGAATGTTTTCTAAGCGCCCGTCGAAAGAAGCCGCGCTTTTGTCAATAATTGTGGGTTTTGTAGCTTATCTGGTGGCTGAATTCAGCGGTATTACAGAAAGTATCCACACTTCAGGAGCTATCGCCGTGGTTATAAATATTGTGGTAATGGCAGTGGCAACTTATGCTTTTAAAGCAATGCCGCAGGAAGAAGCCAAAGGATTTTTTAAGGCAGGTGCACCGGATAAAGGGTGAAACATAGATAAGAAAAGCTAAATCAGGTGGTGTGCTCCCTTTTAAAGTTGTTGTTATTTAAGGAGGTGAGTTAAAACGGCATGAGGGGAAGTTGCTCGAGCCGGCAGATATAACCAATACTTGAAAACGGAATTTGGTTGAAGTTTGGAATATAAGAAACTATATTATTTTAATAAACCGGGAGGTATTAAATATGGGTGATAAGTTTCCTAAATTTAAAGCAGCGGCTGTTCAGGCGTCGCCGGTGTTCCTGGACCGTGAAGCCACGGTAGAAAAAGCATGCAAATTGATGAAAGAAGCCAGCGATAACGGAGCCAAACTGGTTGCTTTTCCTGAAACATTTGTGGCAGGGTTTCCTTACTGGACTTTCCTGGATGCGCCTCTTTCCAGAAACCACTTTTTTGTAAAGATGTTTGAGGAAGGGGTGGAGGTGCCCGGCCCGGCCACGGAAGAACTTTGCCGCGGGGCCAGGGAAGCGGATGTCTGTGTGGTGATTGGTATTAACGAAAGGCAGAAGAACCAGATGGGTACCATGTTTAACACCAATATTATCATTGACAACAACGGCAACCTTTTAGGCAGGCACCGCAAGATAGTTACTACCGTATCGGAAAAGCTGGTTTATTCAAGGGGTGACGGTAGTGGCCTCAGGGTATGGGAGACGGACCTGGGCCGTATCGGGACTCTGATATGCGGCAACAATACCCACAACCTGTACAAGTACGCCCTGCTGGCTCAAGGCGAACAGGTTCATGTGGCGAACTATCCATCTTACCATCAGCCCACGCACGTGGACTTGCCCAACTGGATCAGGATCAGGTCCGGGGCACATAGCCTGGAAGGGAAGCTCTTTACGGTAACTTCCTCAAGTACCATGAACCCGGAAATGGTGGAGATGTTAAGTGAAGGAGACGAGAAGAAGCAGCAGTGGCTGGAAGCCTGCCGCTGTTACAGCTGTATTCACGATCCCATTGGTAATGAGCTGGCCGGGGCGGAAAGTGAAGACACGATTATATACGCAGATGTCGACATATCGGAGGAGATTGTTCCCAAGCAGTACCACGATATCCTGGGCCAATACACGCGGATGGACGTGGTTTCCATGAACCTTTGCCAGGATGAAGACCGGCCCATTTATTTCGTTTCGCGCAAAAAAAACCAGCGGGTGGAAGCCGAAAGTGTGGGAGGCAATATGCAGGGATACTTGAAAGAATTAAAGCAGGAGATAGAAGAAGTAAAAAGCCTTACGGAGAAGCTTGCTGACAAAATAGGAAAAGATGACGTTTAGGAGGTAGACGGCTATCACAAATATACTGCAGTTAAAGGAGGTTAACCATGTTTGGTGGATACGCCGGAAAAATCCTGCGGGTAAACTTGACTACCCGGAAAATTACTCGGGAGGATATACCCGAAAATGTAATCAGGGATTATGTAGGGGGAGTAGGTCTGGGAACTTATTACCTTACTAAAGAAATAGATCCCACAGTGGATGCGCTTGGCTCGCAAAACAAGATGATATTTGCCAGCGGGCCCCTCTGCGGTATTGGCCTACCTGCTGCTTCAAGGTGGTCAGTGGTTACCAAGTCTCCCCTGGGTATATGGGGAGAGGGGTTGGGAGGCGGTTTCTGGGGCCCCGAGTTAAAGTTCAGCGGATATGACGCGGTTATAATGGAAGGAAAAGCATCAAGCCCGGTGTACCTGTATATAAACAACGGCTTTCCCGAGCTCAGGAGTGCGGAACACCTCTGGGGCCTGGATACGTACCAGACAGTTAATGTTGTAAGGAACGAACTGATGGAACGCTGGGTGCGGATTGCCTGTATAGGACCTGCCGGGGAAAGCCAGTGCCACCTGGCTGGAATTATCAGCGATCCTGATGCCGGTGCCTGGCGGGGAGGCCTGGGGGCGGTAATGGGTTCCAAGAATTTAAAAGCTATTGCGGTGCGCGGAGAAGGGGAAATCAGTGTGGCCCACCCGGACACCCTGGAGGAGATAGTACACGATCTTTTATTTGAACATTTCGGCAAAAACTCCCTGATAACTGATTTCAGTGAAGTAGGGGGCATGCAGGTGCTTACTTCTCTTAACCTGGAGGGAGTTTTGCCTTCCTTTAACTGGCGGGATGGTTATTTTGACACCACAGAGAATTTTGACGGCAAAAAGGTAAAGGAAACCATACTGTTGAGCAAGTACGGCTGCATGGATTGCCGGGTAAGGTGCAGGGGAAACGTCCGGGTTAAAGACGGTCCTTTTGCGGGCACTACGGGTTACAGGCCGCAAATTGACCCGGCTTGTGCATTTGGACCGCTAAGCGGCGTGGGAGAGCTGGGCGCGATTATCAAAAATACTATCGAGTGCAACCGGCTGGGTATGTGCGGCATCTCCGCTGGGGCAAGTATAGCTTTTGCCATGGAATGCTATGAAAAAGGGCTTATCAACAAGACGGATACGGGGGGAATAGACCTTTCGTGGGGGAATAGCCAGGGTATATACGAATTGCTGCAGCTAATGGCCAGGAAAGAAGGTTTTGGCAAGGTTCTTTCAGATGGCGTAAGGGAGGCGGCCAAAAGGATAGGTGGTAATTCCGAAGATTTCGCTGTTCACGTCAAGGGTCTGGAGCCGTACACCTACGATGCCAGGGGCCTTTGGGGGATGGGCCTAACTTTTGCCACCTCTAACCGCGGGGCCTGTGGCGTAAGGCAGGCCATGGTTAACCTGGACCTGGGTGAAAAATACAGTCTGGGAGGCGGCGGTACGGGAGGTTACCATCCTGCGCTGGGAATTACCCCGGAGAAGTATTCCCAGTTTAAAATTGACAACAAGGGGCAAACCCTGGTGTTGCTGCAGAATATTAAATCAATAATTGACTCCGCCATAGTCTGCAATCTGCCATGGCGGCGACTGACCGACCTTCCCGAGCTGCTTCCCAAGGTTATCTCTGCAGTTACCGGTTGCGACATGAGCATGAACCAGATGCTGGAAAACGGGGAGCGTATTTTTAACCTTCAGAAAATGTTCAACGTTAAAAACGGAGTAAAACGCAAAGACGACATGTTGCCCAGAAGATTCCTGGAGCATCCCTTGAGGAACGGGAAGTTGAAAGGTAAAGTTCTGGAGAACTTCGAGGAGATGCTTTCGGAATATTACACGGCGCGGGGGTGGGACGAAGATGGCATTCCCCAACGAGAAACACTGGACAGGCTGGGGATAAGGTAAACGTTTCACGGGCTTAAACAAATAAATTTTGTGAATCTCATCTCACTAATTACTAAGGGTGCATGAAATTTATTTATGCACCCTTAGTAATTTTAACTGCTGCTGTTTAAACGTGGCATTATTGGTGGATTACAATATAAAGCCAACCTGTGGGGTGTTGCAACAAAGTGTTTACACGCAATGTAGCATATTAACGGTGGGTATACCGATGTTTAATTGCGGTCACCGGGCCGGGGCTATATCCGGTATTTATATATTTCACCTGAAAGTGGCACCGATTTTGCATGGTTAGTATTATAAACCTTATGTTTGCTTAAACGGTGGAGTAATAGTAATCCTGGTCGATTAAAGTAAACAGGGGTGATTAGCGTTATGCGTGGAGATGGAACAAGAGAAAACGCCGGTTTTAAAGGCAGGCACGGTTTTGGGAAAAGTCCCGCGGTTCTGGTAGTGGACCTGATAAAAGGAGAAACAAACCCGGAGTACCCCTTGGGCTCGGATTTATCTTCCGTGCTGCTCAATACCAGGCGGTTGGTAGAGGAGGCCAGAAAAAAAAATGCCCCAGTAATATACGTTAAGCACGGCTATGAGCCAAACCTGTGTGATGTGGGAGTATGGAGCAACAAGGTTAAATCCGTAGAAACCTTGCGGTTGGGGACCAAACTGGTGGAACTTGATGAGATGCTGGAGGTAAAAGAAGAAGACGTGATTATAATAAAAAAACAGGCTTCTGCTTTTTTCAATACTCCGTTGCAGGCGGTTTTTACCTCAAGAAAAATAGATACGGTAATTGTATGCGGCTGCTCTACCAGCGGATGTATCCGGGCTACTGCCACGGATGCCTGTATGAGCGGCTACTTGACCGTTATACCGGAAGAGTGCGTAGGGGATCGCTCCCTGGAAGCGCACAATTACAACTTGAGAGACCTTGATTATATTTTCGCAGATGTGGTTCCTTTAAAAGAAGTTATTTCTTACTTTTCCGCCATGTAACTGCAAATTAGATAAATAAATAAAATGATAGAAATTTTGTTTTTTGGTTTTTAAGGTGGTAATTACAAGGAGGTGTGGTTTTGGATTATACTTTTAAAATTGCCGAACACGTATTCTCCACGAACATAGAGCACCTGCCTTCAGAAGTGCGGAATAAAGCAAAAGAAGTGCTGCTGGACTACCTGGGTGTCACCCTGTACGGCGGGCAAAAACCGTGGTCGAAAATGGTTTTGGATTACGTCAGGGAAAGGAAGGGGACCCCGCAGAGCACGGTAATTGGAACAGCTTTAAAAGCAGACTGTGCTTCTGCTGCGCTGGCTAACGGAAGCATGGCCCACGGGTTCGAAATTGACGATACTCATGATCCTTCAGTTTCACACCCAGGGGCGGTAGTAATATCTGCGGCCCTGGCTTTGGGAGAAAAAGAAAACGCAGTAGGGAAAGAAGTGCTGACGGCTATAGTCCACGGGTATGAGGTAATGGCGCGGGTTGGCATGGCAGTGGGCAGCTCCTTGATAGAGCGAGGTTTTCATCCTACTTCTTCATTGGGCCCCTTTGGAGCTGCCGCTGCGGCCGGAAAAGTGTTGGGGCTGGACAGAGAGAAGCAGCAAAACTGCCTGAGCCTGGCCGGTTCTTTTTCCTCGGGGTTGATGGAGTTTTCGCAGGATTCCGCGGGCAACATGGTCAAAAGGCTGCACGCGGGTAAAGCTGCGGAAAACGGTATAGAAGCGGCATGCCTGGCGCAGAGGGGATTTACTGGCCCCCGAAAGGTACTAGAGGGAAAATACGGCTTTTGCCGGGTTTTTTCCGAAACACCGGAAATGGAAAAATTAACTAAGGACTTGGGTGAAGATTATCAAATCATGCACTTGAGCGTAAAGCCCTATGCTTGCTGCCGCCTGTTTCACTCGCTTATTGATGCGGTTTTGGAAATAAAGCGAAAGGAGGGGGTAAGCGCGGAGTTAGGAGAAATAGAAAAAATAACCGTATACGGGCCTTCCATAATGATTACCCAGCATCTGGTTTACCGGCCCGCCTCCATCATGGCTGCTCAGTACAGCCTGCCATATGTTGCGGCGGTTGCAGTTTGCAGGGATCCCGGAGACCCGAACTTGTTTTCGGAAGAAAATCTTTATAACCGGGAGCTGCTGGAAATGGCCTCCCGGGTGGATGCGGAAATCGATATGAATTTGGACCGGCAATTTCCCAAAAAATTTGGTTCGGCGGTGCAGGTTGAGTTCAAGGACGGCAGGAAGTGCTACCAGGAAATGCTGGATTCCCGGGGGACTCCTTCTCGCCCCTTGAGCGGGGAAGAGATGGAAGCAAAATTTTTGGCCTTAACTGATCGTATTTTATCAACGGCTGCACAAAAGAAAGTTATTGAAAAAGTAAATGGCCTGGAAGAGCTTGAAGATATTACTGCGCTGGTAGAGGAAACATTGGCTTAAAGTAAACGTTAAAAAGGAGTGAATGGAAATTGGGTGAAACCTTTGCACAAAAGATCCTGGCTCAAAAATCGGGGCGGAAAAGGGTGGAAAACGATCAGTTTTTACGTTGTAAGGTGGACGGGGTGCTGGCAAATGACGCCACCGCCAAGCTCATGATTGAGAGTTTTAACAAGATGAACCGCGAAGTTGCCGACATGCCGGAAGGATGCACTATTTATTTTGATCACTTTGCCCCGGCACCCAACCAGGATGCGGCAGCCAACCACAACCTGGTAAGGGATTTTTGTCGCAAACACAAAATCAAGCTTTACGATGTGGGAAGGGGCAGTCACCTGCACGTACCGGTAGAAATAGGACAGTGCAGGCCAGGAATGCTTTTTGTGGGCGCAGATTCTCACACTACTGTTTTGGGAGGTGTGGGGGCTTTTGCCACCGGCGTTGGTTCCACTGAGCTGGCTTCGGTTCTGGCCACTGGAGAGCTCTGGTTTCGCGTGCCCCGGGTTGTAAAAGTTGAGCTAAAAGGCGAAATGCCGGAGTACGTAGTAGCAAAAGACATTATGCTTGAGGTGGTACGCCAGCTAACTATATCGGGCGGGAGGTATAAAGCGCTGGAGTTTACCGGTGAAGCAGTAAAAAATTTAAGCGTGGAATCGCGTCTGGCCATGGCCAGTATGGCGGTTGATATCGGCGCCAAGGTGGGATTCTTTGCTGCAGACCGCATAACGGAAGAATACATTCGTGAATATACGGACAGGCCCTTTAACATTGTAACAAGCGACCCGGGAGCAAATTACGAGCGTACTGTTACTGTTGATTTATCCAGCCTGGAGCCTCTGGTGGCCCTGCATCCCAGCATAGACAATGTACAGCCGGTTTCCGGACTAACCGAAACTATAGAAATAAATGAAGTATACCTGGGTTCCTGCACTAACGGGAGGCTGGAAGACCTGGAAACAGCGGCGGAAATGCTGCAGGGAAGAAGGATTTGCCCCGGGGTAAGGCTGATAGTAGCACCACAGAGTAAAATTATTTACGAAAAAGCGCTGGCGGAAGGCATTATTCAAAAATTGTCCGAGGCCGGGGCGGTAATTTTGCCCAGCGGCTGCGGCCCGTGCTCCGGGACTCACCTGGGAGTTATGGCTCCGGGAGAAAAAGTTTTATCCACTGGCAGTCGCAACTCCCCCGGAAGAATGGGAAGCGGGCAGTCGCAGATATTTGTTGCCTCCCCGGTTACAGCTGCGGCAGCGGCACTGGAAGGAAGGATAGTTGATCCCAAACAAACAGGATGGGGGGGGAAATAAGATGCTGGAAACGTATAAAGGGAAAGTAGTAAAACTGGGTGATAACGTGGATACCAACGACATAATTGCCACCAGATTTTTAATTTATACTGATCCCCAAAAACTCAAAGATTACCTGTTTTACGAAATAGACCCGGGTTTCACTGAACGTATTGAACCCGGGAGCATCCTTGTGGCCGGACACAATTTCGGGTGCGGCAGTTCACGGGAGCATGCGGCTATAGTAATTAAGGCAGCGGGTTTCAGGGCTGTAGTAGCAGAAAGTTTTGCCCGTATATTTTTCCGAAATTCTATTGCCATAGGGCTGCCCCTTATAGAGTGCCCGGGCATTGCCACGGAATGCAAGCAGGGTGATGAACTGGAAGTGGATATCAGGAACTCGGTGGTAAAAGTAAAGGACAGGGAGATGGAGGGCCTTAAGTACCCGGAATTTATTCTGGATATACTCGAATACGAGGGGCTTTCCAACTGGATAGCGGAAAACAGGGACCAGGTATTAAAGCCATAAAAAGCTCAGACGGGAAATTTGATGGAGGTGAAAAAAGTGACGGAACAGAGTAGCGGCAGAAAAGGATGGTGGGATAGCTCCATTTTTAAGGCAGAACCGAACAAGCTGTTGTACAGGGGTTACCGTATAGAGGATTTGTTAGGCCGCGTTTCATACGGTGAAATGGTTTATTTGATGGTCAAGGGTGAACTGCCCCGCAAAAACGCAGGAAGGCTTATGGATGCTCTCCTGGTAGCGGCATGCGACCATGGGGCGGTATCACCTGCGGTAACCGCCTCCATGATGGCTGCCACCTGCGGGGTTACTTTTAACTCAGTAATAGCTACGGGTATGAACCTCCTGGGAAGAATACACGGGGGTGCAGTGGAAGAAGCCATGCGGGTTTACCTGGAGGCTGGAAGAGAAGTGGAAGATGGCCGGGAAGAGCTGGAAGTGTGCCGGGAAATTGCCCGGCGCTATAAAGAAAACAAACATTTTGTTCCCGGCTACGGGCATCCCGTACACGACGATGATCCCCGGGTAAAAAAGCTTTTGGAAATGGGCTCGGAGGTGGTTCAGCTTGGGGAAATAAGCGGCAGGTATATATCTATTTCACGGACCATGGGTGAATGTATAAACGAAAATTCCCGCCGACATATACCTTTAAACGTGGATGCGGCTATTGCAGCACTGTTGTGTGAGCTGGAACTGCCCCCGGAAACGGCCATGGGGTATATCTGTCTGTCGCGTGGAATTGGCCTGATGGCGCATGGCTACGAGGAATACCGGAAAGGAACCAGGATGAAAGCACCCTGCCCTCCGGACATCTTGAAGGAAGAGATGACGTATTCTGGCCCGTCGGAAAGAGACCTCCCGGAGGAGCGCGAAAAAAATAAGGAGTAAGGTAGAAGTGAAATGGGGACCAGCTGGTAGTAAAGGAAGCCTTAATAATCCGGGAAGTGAAGTTAGTTGCGCATGCGGTACTTTTAAAGGGTAAACATCCAGGAAGGAGGAGGTTGAATACATGGCAAGGCTGCTGGAATACCAGGGGAAGGAACTGCTAAAGAAGTCGAAAATAAAAGTGCCCCGTGGGGAAGTAGTTGAAAGCATGGAGAGGGCCGTGGCTGCTGCTTTAGAGATAGGTTTCCCGGTTATGGTAAAAGCCCAGGTGTTTCGCGGGGGAAGGGGAAAAGCCGGGGGCATTCATAAAGCGGAAGATATGACTTCCCTGGATAAGATTTGCAGGACGTTGCTGGGGAACGAGGTGGGCGGGTTAAAGGTAGAGAAGTTGCTGGTGGAAGAAAAGCTGGACATAAAAAAAGAGGTTTACCTGGCGATAACGGGAGACCCTCAGACCCGCAAACCGGTGTTAATTTTCAGCGAAACCGGGGGAGTAGATATTGAAGAAGTTGCCCGTAATAACCCGGAAAAGGTAGTGTCGCAAACCATTGATATTTTAGAAGGACTTTACGATTACCAGGCCCGGAATGCTATTCGGAAGTGTCCCGGTCTGGACGGCAGAGAAATGGTCAAGTGTGCCGAAGCTGCTACCGGGCTATTTCTTGTTTACCGCGGTTACGATTGCAAACTGGTGGAAATCAACCCGATGGTTATCACTACCGGGGGTGAACTGCTGGCGGCTGATGCCCGTGTAGACGTGGATGATGATGCCGTATGGCGACACCCGGAGCTGGGCCTTACCGCGGCGGAAGAGGCGGGAGACCGGCCTTCCACGCTTCTGGAAATGGAGGCCGGCTGTATTGACGAGGGCGATCACCGCGGCTCGGCTCATTTTGTCCAAATAGACCCGGACGGGGCTTATGCCGAAGAAACCGGTAAAATATCCATAGGGTTTAACACGGTGGGTACCGGCTGCGGCCTGACCTTGCTGGACGAAATAGTTCCGCTGGGTTACTACCCGGTGAACTTTTGTGATACCTCCGGCAACCCTACCTCCTTGAAAATGTACGCTGCCACCAGGATTATTTTTTCTCAGCCTGGTATAAACGGCTATATATTTGTCACGGGAGTTGCGGCACAGCTGCTGGATAATACTGCCAGGGGTATAATAAAAGCGCTCCTGGAGTTATACCCGGGAACAGGAGGGCAGCCAAACATACCCTGTGTTTTTGTTTTTCGGGGACGTTCCGATGAGGTGGCTCTGCAGCTTTTCGAGGAGCACGGAATAAGCAAAAGCCCCATGGTTAAAATGATGGGGCGGTGGGCCACGGAAAAAGATGCGGCACGTGCTTTTGACGAATTATACCGGAAGTTTCAACCGGTGGGAAAGGAGTAGGTGGATAATGCCGGAAATAATGAAGTTTAGAACCATGGGGGAAGCAACGGTAACCGTGGAACTGGATAAGTGCGGGGCATGTCGCAGCAAGGCCTGCGTAGAAGCATGTAGCAAACCGCACATGGGTAATATCCTGGAACTGGACGGGGAAGGGAAACCCAGGCTGTTAATGGAGAAAAACAAGGTAAAACGTGGCGGATGTACGGACTGCCTGGCCTGTGAGCTTGACTGCAGGCTTTACGGTAAAGGGGCGCTAAAAATTAGCCTGGAAATGCCCTACCTGGAAGAACACCTGCGGCAATTAACCGAACGCGGGGAGAAAATAGTTTACCGGGATTAATAACGGCAAATAAGGGAATTTGTCAATTTCCCTTGATCATTAACAAGAAGAGCCAAGGAGGCCTGAATGATGAGTATTCTATTGGATCAAAATACGGGATGTATGGTCCAGGGGATAACGGGAAGGGAAGCGCGAATACGCGCTGCTACCATGAAAGAATACGGAACCAGGCTTGTCTGTGGGATTACTCCCGGACGCGGAGGTGAAGTGGTGGAGGGAGATATCCCGGTTTACGATACCGTAGAAGAAGCGAAGGAAAACCACCCTGAGGTAGCGGCATCCGCGCTAATGGTGCCCGCCGCACTGGTGAAAAATGCCGCTTTTGAAGCCATTGATGCCGGTATAAAAGTTATTCTTTTAATTCCCGAAAGAGTTCCCCAGCAGGATATGCTGGAGATTATCGAGAGAAGCAGGAAAAAAGGTAGTTTTGTGGTTGGCCCCAACTCTATCGGGCTGATCAGCCCCGGGAAAGCCCTGCTGGGTATGATAGGGGGCACCCCGGAGCTGGCGCGGGAGCTTTTTAAAGAAGGCGAGTGCGGAGTGATGTCGCGAAGCGGAGGGCATACTACCACTACTTCTTACTACCTTACCAGGGAAGGTGTGGGACAGAGTACTTGTGTAGCAGTGGGAGGCGACGCTTTTGTGGGCTCTTCTTTCGACGAGCTACTGCCCCTTTTTGAAACAGACCCGCAGACAAGGGCGGTGGTGATTTTTGGCGAACCGGGCACTACTGCCGAGGAAGATGTGGCCCGGATGATGGAAGAGAAAAAGTTTACCAAGCCGCTTATCGCTTACGTAGCGGGGAAATACGTGCGCCCGGGTATGCGCTTTGGACATGCGGGAGCCATAATAAACAAGGGTGAAGGCAGGGTGGAAGATAAATTGCACAGGTTGAGAAAAGCAGGAGTTCACGTGGTGGATCACCTGGGGGATGTGGGAAAGGTAGCCCGTGAGCTTAACCTGAAATAAGGTGGGTAGACCTATGTGGAGCCGCGAACAGGATCTTTTAAAATGTGTAATCATGCGGGGTGGGACCAGTAAAGCGGTGTTTTTTAAATCCAACGAGCTTCCCGGGAATCTGGCAGAGCGGGAAAGACTGATTTTAAAGGTTTTTGGTAGCCCTGATTTAAGGCAGATAGATGGACTGGGTGGAGCCGACGTTACTACCAGCAAGGTGGCTATTATCGGGCCTTCTACCAGGAAAGATGCAGATGTGGATTATACTTTTGGACAGGTTGGCTTGAACCAACCCCGGGTGGACTGGAATGTGAACTGCGGCAATATTTCTGCGGCAGTGGGCCCTTTTGCTGTAGACGAAGGGATGGTTCCTCCTGCAGAGGGGGAAACCAGGGTGCGTATATTTAATACCAATACGCAGAAGATTATTACCGCCTTTGTTCCCGTGATTTCCGGGAAAGCAGCGGTAAAAGGTGAATACGCTATAGACGGTGTGCCGGGGCGGGGGGGGCGGATTAACCTGGACTACTCGCAGACAGTGGGGGCCGCCACGGGCAAGCTCCTGCCCACGGGAAACGCCGTAGATTATATCGAGCACAGCGGAAAGAAAGTGCCGGTTTCAGTGGTGGATGTAGCCAATCCTTCCCTGTTTATTGCTGCCGAAGAGGTAGGGCTTACCGGTAAAGAAGCCAGGCCGGCGCTGTCTTCTTGCACGGAGGTACTGCAGCATCTGGAAGAAATCCGTTGCATAGCCGCGGTAAAATGCGGTTTTGTAAAGAACCCGGGGGAGGCAACGGAGAAAAGCCCGGTCCGGCCCAAGGTTATCCTGGTAGCGGCTCCGGTTGATTATGAGGATTACGCAAGCGGTGAAATCATTGCCGGGGATAAAGTGGATTTCCTTTCCCGGGTGATCTGGAACCAGGCCCCTGTGGAAACGCACACGGGAACAGGGGCGGTTTGTGCTGCTGCTGCGGCGCTGGTGCCAGGAACTGTTTTGAACATGGTAGCCTCCGAAAAAGCCAAAAACAGCGGCCTGGTGCGCATAGGACATCCCCGCGGCATCCTGGAACTGGAGTGCGAAACAAAGATGGAAGGCGGAAGTATTTCTTTCCAGCGGATCTTTTTTGGAAGGACTGCCAGGAGAATTATGGAGGGATATGTATATATAACGGTTTAAAATACAAACCAAACGGAGGAATGGCCTATGATAGCCCAGTTTGTTTTGACCTCCAGCGAAGCCAAGAAATTTATATCCCTGGGGCTGGCCCGGCATCCCCTGGTACAGGAAGCTGTGGAAGATTCTATGGTAGTTATACATCCCAGCAGCAGCACATATTTCCTGGTGGAGGCGCTTACCGGTTATGTACCCGGGACAAAGGTGTGGGTAGCGGGAGTTATTGTGCCGCGCGGGGCCTGCGTGGAAGCAAATACGCGGCCCACGCGCCGGGAAGGTGAAGCCCTGACTACTTCCCTGAAAGACCCGGGAATGTTTCCATACTCCTGGGTAATAAAAAAGGGGAGCCTGTATACTGGTATAAAACTCGATGATATCCTGAAAGAGATGGACGAAAAATCGGTCTATGTAAAAGGTGTTAATGCCGTAGATACAGCCAAAAATGCAGGGGTGCTTCGTGCCAGCATGGCCGAAGGTACCATCGGCAAGGTTTTAAAGGTGTCGGAAAAAAATAAATTTAAAATTATTTGCCCTGTGGGAACGGAAAAACTGGTATGGGGAAGCTTGGCGGAAAAAGACGGTTTTAGCTCAAAAAAGAAAGACTACGCTATGGGTTGCAGCGTCAATCTGTTTACGTTAAAGCCGTTGGTAATAAACGAAACGGAAGCCGCATCTCTTCTGGGTGAAGTCAACGCAGAAGTTATAGCTTCAGGTGGACTGGCCGGAGCGGAAGGAGGGGTAACGCTCCTGGTAGAAGGAGAAAAAGAAGAAGTAAGAAAAGTTATCCAGGCCGCAGAACTTAGCAAGGGAGCCCGCCTGCCGGAGGTGCTGTTGGCCCCGTGCAGTGACTGTGGAGTGCCCACCTGCGAGTTTAAGGGTTGGGAAGAAGTATAAGTGTATTTTTAAGTATTAAATTTAGAAATACGGCTGTTAATATGGGTGGTAATATATAGATATTAAGCTGCTCCTGTTCCCGTTTGAGGCAACAGTTAAGAGTGGCTTTTTTTTAATTTTGGCTTTATAATTAATGTACCCTCAGGCAGCCGGGTTATAGCAGGAAAGATGGAAATAAATGATACCGGGTGGAGGTATCAGTTTCCTGAAGGAAAAAGGGGCTCTTTATGGAAGTACCAAAATATCGTATCAGAATTTTAACACAAGGCTGGGGGAATAAAGAAAAAAAACAACCTTCTTAAACGAAACGAGGGGTTTTAATATGAAATTAGAACAAAACTTGGATATAAAACAAGCCCAGAAATTAGTAATGACTCCCGAGTTGAAACAGGCTATTGCTCTTTTACAGATGCCTGCTGTACAGTTGCTGGAATTTTTACAAGAAGAAATGATTAACAACCCGGTCCTGGAGTGGGAAGAAGATAAGGAAAATAGCGGGGAATACGATGAAAAAGTAGAAACCGGGGAAGAAGAGTTTCCCTGGGAATATTACTTTTCGGAAAATAACTATGAAGAAAATACCGGCGTGGCTTCTGACGGATATTCTACCAGCCATGTGCTGGAGAATACTTATAGTAATGAAGAATCCCTGCTGGATGAACTCTGCAGCCAGGTAAGGATGTTGTTTGCAAGAAAAGACCATTCTCTGGGTGAATACCTGATAGGCTGTCTGGACGCGGATGGATACCTCAGGCTGGAATTGCAGGAAATAGCTTATGCTTTAAAAGTACCGAAAAGAAGGATCAAAGAAGTTTTAAAATTAATCCAGGATTACCTGGAACCGCCGGGTATAGGTGCGCGAAGTTTAAAAGAGTGTCTGTTGATACAGATGAGAAGAAACATGGATTACCCGGAACTGGTCGAAGAACTGTTAAACAACTATCTTCCTGCGGTAGCTGACGGGCGATACAGTTACCTGTCTGGACAGTTAGATGTGAGTCTCGAAAAAATATTTGAAGCGGTTGATTATATCAAAACCCTGAATCCCAGGCCGGGAAATCTGTGGGGCTCTTTACTGGATGTGCGGTTTATAAACCCCGATGTAATTGTAGAAAAAGTAGAAGGGGAATACGTGATCCATATTCCGGAAAACAGTTCACCTTACATTAAAATAAATCCTTACTACCGCAGCCTGCTCCATGATAACAAAAGCGAAGGCTCTGTTTATATTAAAAAATGCCTGGACCGGGCCATGTGGTTGTTGAAAAGCATAGAGCAGCGCCGTATTACTCTATACCGGGTTTCGGAAATTATTGTAAATGAACAACAAGGGTTTTTAGAGCACGGCTTAAAATATTTATCGCCACTTACCTTGAAGAAAGTTGCCGCTTCGCTGGAAATGCATGAATCCACGGTAAGTCGTGCAACTTCTAACAAGTATATGCAGACACCGTTGGGTCTGTTTCCCTTTAAATTTTTTTTTACCAGCAGCCTGCAGGGAGAAGACGGCCAGAATTATTCTTCTACCAGCATAAAATCTTATATCAAGGAGCTAATTTCGCAGGAAAGCCCGGAAAAACCTTACAGCGACAGCAAGCTTGCTGGACTATTAAACCAGGAAGGAATTGAAATCTCCCGACGAACTGTGGCCAAGTACAGGGAAGAACTCTATATTCCATCTTCGCAGAAAAGGAAACAAAAAAGCAGGAAAGAAGTAACGATATAACGTAGGTAGAAAGCTCACTGTAAAAAAATGCGGTGGAATTTGTCAATACCGGTGGGAAGCTTGTAACCAGGAAAGCCCGGGAGTCCTGCTTAGCTAAATGGTAACTACTAAGAGTGTGAATCTTAGAGGATAAGAAGCCCTACTACACCATGAGACTGAGTAGATGCGTCAAATTTTTAATCGTATTGTTGTATCATTTGCCTTGGGAGGGGTTAAATATGTTAACAGCCGATGAATATATTAAATCTTTGCGGAAGCTAAATCTAAAAGTTTACCTGTTTGGAGAACTGGTAGATAACGTGGTGGATCACCCGGTAATAAAGCCCTCTATTAACTCCGTGGCCAGGACCTACGAGCTGGCTGCGGATCCGGATTACCGTGAAGTAATGACCGCCCAGTCCAGTTTAAACAGACAGGTAATTAACCGTTTTACCCACCTGCATCAGAGCACGGAGGACTTGATTAAAAAAATAAAGATGCAGCGCATTTTGGGCCAGGAAACAGCTTCGTGTTTCCAGAGGTGTGTGGGCTTTGATGCTTTTAACGCGGTAGACAGCGTAACTTTTGAAATGGATAAAAAGCTGGACACGGATTACCACCATAGATTCCGCCGTTTTATACAACAGGTACAGGAGAAAGACCTGGTAGTGGATGGGGCCATGACCGATCCCAAGGGGGACCGTTCTTTGCGCCCCTCGCAGCAAGCCGATCCAGATTTGTACCTTAGGCTGGTGGAAGAAAGGGAAGACGGAATAGTGGTCAAAGGGGCCAAAACCCACCAGACAGGAGCTCTTTGTTCGCACGAAATCCTGGCCATGCCTACCGTGGCCATGGGGGAAGAAGATAGCAATTATGCGCTTTGCTTTGCCGTTCCTAGCGATAGCGATAACCTGGTTTACATATACGGGCGGCAGTCCAGTGATACCCGCAAACTTGAGGGAGGGAACATAGACGTGGGCAACTGCCGCTACGGGGGACACGAGGCGCTGGTAATATTCGATAACGTGTTTGTACCAAAAGAAAGGGTTTTTATGTGTGGGGAATATGAATTCAGCGGTTCCCTGGTAGAGCGTTTTGCAGGCTACCACCGGCAGAGCTACGGGGGCTGCAAGGTTGGCGTAGGAGATGTTTTGATCGGGGCGGCAGCACAGATAGCCGAGTACAATGGTGTTCAAAGGGCCTCCCATATCCGGGACAAGATTATAGAAATGGTGAACTTAAACGAAACCATATATTCGTGCGGGATTGCCTGTTCCAGCCAGGGGGTACCTACAGCTTCCGGTACTTACCTTATTGATTTGTTGCTAGCAAATGTCTGCAAGCAGAACGTTACTCGCTATCCTTACGAAATAGCCAGGCTGGCGGAGGATATAGCGGGAGGATTAATGGTAACTCTGCCTTCGGAAAAAGATTTTAACCATCCCGAGGCGGGCAAGTACCTTAAAAAGTATTTAAAAGGGGTTGACGGAGTAAAGACGGAAAACCGGCTGCGCATGCTGCGGCTGCTGGAAAACATGACCCTGGGAACTGCGGCAGTGGGTTACCGTACGGAATCCATGCACGGTGCCGGTTCTCCCCAGGCCCAGCGCATCATGATATCGCGCCAGGCTGACCTGGAAAACAAGAAGAAAATGGCACGGGCTATAGCCGGGATAGAGGAAGAGAAACAGTAACTATAGCAAAAACCTCTGAACAAAAACAACTATTGGGAGGGCCGAAGTTAATACATGCTCACTTTAGTGATGGTGGCTCTCACAGCAGTTTGCCCGGGTTGGGCAACTCTGTAGACGCTGTATTTGAAGATGGTATATACGCATTTTTTTCCACCAGATAACACACTCCGGGATAGCTGCAAGTTTAATTAAGAATACCATAACGTTATTAATCAATACAATTGAGTTTACTAAAAGTTTACATATTAATTTTTTCCACTTCTCTTTCTACAAAGTATTCCCTGTAAAGGATATTACTATTCAATTACTAATAATGTTGTAACTACTCAGGCCTCTATGTGGATAGGGAAAAATCAATACAGTGAGCAATTTATACGAGTTTAACAAAATGGCTTGCAATTACAGGCAAGCTGTGGTATTGTTAAATATAATTAATGTTAAAAAGTAGAAAGAGCAGGCCATTTTTGACTTCTGTAACTTGTTTACAAGGTTAAGCTTATGGTTCTTGAAAAAGTTTTACTTTTTGACAAAAAACATAAGGAGGCCAAAAATGGTCGGTACAGTCAAGTGGTTTAATGCAAATAAAGGGTACGGTTTTATTGAAAGAGATGACGGGGACGATGTTTTTGTCCATTATACCGCTATCAATGGAGATGGATTTAAAACACTGGAAGAAGGGCAGAAAGTTGAGTTTGAAGTAGTTGAAGGGAGCAAGGGTTTGCAATCCGCAAATGTAACCGTAATTTAAAGTAGCTAAATTTTAAATTAACATGGGGCATTTCCGGCTTACCGGGAATGCCCTTGTTTATGGGTTATTATGTTATATTGTCGCCTGTTAGCAGGGTCAACTAAATAAAGAGACAAAGCGGGGCGTAGAGGTCCACGTGATAAAAATTATAAAGGAGAACAAGATCATGTTTACATTTGAAGAGATAGGATTAAGCCGGTATGTAATCCAGGCAATTTACGGTATGGGGTTTGAAACCCCTACTACAATCCAGGAAAAGGCTGTTCCTCCAGCTATAAAAGGCCAGGATTTGATAGGGCAGGCCCAGACCGGCACCGGGAAGACGGCGGCTTTTGGTATACCTATGGTAGAAAAAATTGATGCCGCTAAAGGTAGTATCCAGGGGTTGGTAATCACGCCTACCCGTGAACTGGCTGTCCAGGTAGCTACAGAGATTAATACTATCGGGCAGTACAAAGGGGTACGTGCTTTACCTGTTTTTGGAGGGCAGGATATAAACCGTCAAATAAAGGCTCTTAAAAAAAAGCCCCAGGTAATTGTCGGTACGCCGGGGCGGCTTATGGATCACATGATGCGGAAAACCATCCGGCTGGCAAGCGTAACAGTGGCGGTATTGGATGAAGCTGACGAAATGCTGAATATGGGGTTTATTGAAGATATTGAAACTATAATGCATGAAGTGCCAGAGCAGCGGCAAACGTTACTTTTTTCAGCTACCATTCCAAAATCGATCCAGGATCTGGCCCAACGTTTTATGAAGGAGCCCCAGGTATTAAAAACCAGGCCCAAAGAAGTAACTGTTTCCAACACAGAACAGTTTTATATCGAGGTTTCGGAAAGACAAAAGTTTGATGTGTTGTGTCGAATTTTAGATCTGCAATCCCCCGATATGGCCATAGTTTTTGGGCGAACCAAAAGGCGGGTGGATGAACTAAATGAAGCCTTAAACAAGCGCGGGTATTCCGCGGAGGGCATTCACGGGGATTTAACCCAGGCAAGAAGAGATAGTGTAATGCATAACTTTAAACAGGCAAATACAGAGCTTTTGGTAGCTACAGATGTTGCAGCCCGGGGATTGGATATAGGAGGGGTAACCCACGTATATAACTTTGATATACCCCAGGACCCGGACAGCTATGTTCACCGTATTGGCCGCACCGGGCGCCTGGGTAAAACCGGGATGGCTATTACCCTGGTGACTCCAAGGGAAATAACCCATTTGAGAACGATTGAATCGTCAATTAAAAGAAAAATTAAAAGGCAGCCTATACCCACTATGAGCGAAGTGATGGAAGGACAGAGCCGTCTTACGTTAGAAAAGTTGAGGCAGGTGGTAAAAGAAGAAGATCTGCGGCCGTATTATGAAGCTGCAGAATCACTATTAGAAGAAATAGATTCCGTTTCCCTTTTATCGGCGGCTTTAAAAATACTAACCAGGGAACCAGACAGCACGCCGGTAAGCCTTACCGAAGAGCGGCCTCAGCAGAAGAATAAAAAACATGCCAGGGGGAAGGAGGAATTTTACCGGAAACATGATAAAAAATCCAAGGGTGGGAAGGGAAAAAGAAGAAATTACTACCGGGACGACAGGAAGCGGTAAACAGTATTGATTTGTTCATGTTTATAGTAATTTGAGGGAGGGCAATACAGCAGCGCTGGTTTATTGTTTTTTCTGCCTGGCTTGCTCTGTGCGGTGTTATAAGTTTACATTAACTCGGTTACATCAACTCGGAAGGTAGAGAAACAATAAACCTGAACCTTGATCCGCCTGGTTTTATATATTATAATAATATACGCAATGCGCGCCGGCGTAGCTCAAGGGCAGAGCAGCTGATTTGTAATCAGCAGGTTACCAGTTCAAATCTGGTCGCCGGCTCCAGATTTGAAGGGATTGAGGGCTTGGCTAAAATTACCAAGCCCTCTTTAGTGTGCATATAGTGTGCCTAGAACTTATTTATTAGCTGCGGTATGAAATAAAAGGTCTTCAAGTTTTTGTGTAGCTTGTTCTTGCATAGTGGGAAGAACGTGGGAATAAGCGCCTCAGGTCAATCATTTTTTATATGCCGACTGGTACGGATAATTAAACGGCAATTTCATAATTACATTTCGGACAGCCTTAATAATTTTTGCAGCCAGAAATACATGCTTCAAACGGAAGGTTTTAATCTGTTGTCTGTATTCCGCTGTTTTTTAAAGAACTAGATTTGCGCCCTTATGTAACAACCCCCTTGCGCAGCAGTGGATGCCTGAGTAGTTACATTTTTATAAGTATTTGCACAAAAGAAGTTTTGCTATACCTAGAAGGAAATAAGCAATAATTTAAAGAATATATTAGTTACCTATTAGTTACCTACATTTTAATAAGTCCCGGCCGATGATTTCACAAGTTTATTCTTATAATTTTAAGATGAGGTGTTCATGATGCGTCTTGTTCCTATTGAAAAAGTTCAACCCGGCAGTACCCTGGCCCGCTCCATTTACAGCTCCGGTGGTCAGCTCATTTTAAGAAACGGGGTAGAGCTAAAACCCCACTACCTGCAGTACCTGAAAGATCTGGGCGTAAAGCGTATATACCTCCAAGACAAAGAGCTGGAAGGAGAGGAAGAAGTAAAAGAAGTAGAAGACGTTATAACTGAAACCACGAAAATGGAAGCCCGCACTGCCCTGAACAATGTTTTTAAGTTTGCTGGAAGCCAAAATGTGCCCCAAAAAGCTTTAATTGACGATAAGTTGAGGAAAGTTACCACCGAGATTATTGAAGAACTTTTAAGTCAAAAAGAAGTGGTAGTGCAGCTTTCGGAAATTAAAACGGAAGATAACTACTTGATTTCCCACTCGGTAAGTATAACTGCTCTTTCGGTAATACTGTTAAAAAAGATGAACTACCCGCACTCAAAAATCAAGCGGATGGCAACAGGGTTTTTGCTGCTGGACCTGGGTGCGGCCAAGCTGCCCGAACATTTACTGGCCAAAGAAGAAGATCAGCTTTCTGACAATGAAAAGAAAATTGTCCATGAACATCCCAGGTACGGGTACGATATGTTAAAAAAAACTGACTTGTTTACCGAGGAAGCAGGTAGAATTATTTACCAGCACCACGAAAGGATTGGGGGGCAGGGTTACCCCCAGGGATTAAAACAGGATGAAATATCAATTCCGGCCAGGATAGCAGCGGTAACCGATGTTTATGACACCTTGATTTCTCCACGCCCGGGGAAGACACCGTTTCAGCCATACCAGGCAATTAACTACATGCTGAAACACGAGCAGGAAAAACTGGACCCGGAAATAATGCAGGCCCTGTTTACTTTTGTAGCCGCTTACCCGGTGGGGACTCATGTTCGTTTAAGCAACGGGGACAGCGGCATAGTAATAGGAAATACCCCGGGTTATACATTTAACCCCAAGGTTAAAGTTCTTTACCAGGGGGAAAACCTGGAGAACCACCCGGATCCGTATGAGATCAACCTGGCTCAAAATTTGGATTTTGTAGTTGAAGAAGTTATCGACGACAGGGCTTGAGTGTTTGAACCAAGCCTACATGTTTTTATGTTCAAGCAGGTTCTCCATTTTATGGGCCAGGCGGTTGATTTTTTGGTCCATTTCATGCCAGCGATCTTCTAACCGGTTTTCCAGTTCTTTAATGGATGCCGTGGTATCCTGGTAATTTTCACGCCTTTCTTCACGGTTTATTGCCGGTTCCGTTTGTTTCCCTTTTTCCCCGTAGGGATAAGTTTCTTTTTCCGGGATTTCCCCCCGGTTTTTATATGCCTGCCAGGCTTCTATTAACTTGCGGCTTCCTTCATCAAACTTGCCGGCTGTATAATCAATACCCTCCAGGATTTCGCTAACCCCGGCGGAAAACAGCAGCTGGTAAAGCCGGTGGTTAGCCCGTGCTTCGTCAATAATTTCCTGGGTTATTATATCACCTTTATTTACCAGTGTTTTGCCGCTTGCGGTGCTGACAGTGTAGCCTGCTTCTTTACCCAGTGCGTGTTCAATAGTTCTAACTTCCAGTGAACGCCCCAGGACGCGCGCTTTATCTTCCAGGCTTGAAGACCATGTTTCTGTAGGATATTTTACGGCTTCCCCGGCCTTTGTTTCAGCACGGGAGTCTTCTTTAATGTTTTCCGGCAGGGCCTCTATATTTTTAATACTGCTGCTGGTGCTTATAATAAAATCTCTTCCAAAATTCATTATGTTGTTTAATGGCAAGTAACCGCGTCCACCGGGGAAAGAAGCTGCAGTACCGCCTTTAATTACCAGGGCCTGCAGTTTTCCGGTAGCCGGGTCAAAAGTAAAATCTTCTACTGTACCTACCAGCTTGCCTTCTTCGCTTATGACCTGTTGTTCAAGCAGACTGTTTTCCAGCTGTTTTTCCAACTCCGGGGTATTAGTCAGTTTAATAGCTTCTTCTTCGCTTCCTACGGTAATTGCATCCTGGCCGATACTGCGGAGCTGGTCAAAAAACACGGCTGCTGATTTGGTTTTTAAAAATACTTTTTCTCCTACTACCAGGGCGTTTACTTTTTTATTTTCTACATCCACGGCTACTTCCTGTACTTTTCCCAGCATTTTTCCCGTTTGCAGGGTAATTACGGGCAGGCTGCGTATTAATTTGCTTTCCATATAGTAAAATAAACCTCCTTGAAAATTTAAGTGTCTTTTAAAATATAACCCTTTTAAAGTATAACCATAGAAAAAAATTTTATAGAGGGAGGGGAAAAGAATTTTAATATAAACTGTTCAGTATCTTTTTAAAATATATTATGAAAATTTTCAATCCGGGTGAAATCCGGGTGTGGGATTTTGCATATAGTTCAGGTAATGATATAATATAATTAAGGAAAATATTGAAAACAAAATGGAAAAAGCGTGAAACCATGAAAACCGGCAAGGTGCTTATTTCTACTACTGAAGAAAAAGAAACAATGGTCGTTGGCGAAGCCCTGGGATTTATAATTAAAGAGCCCCTGGTAATTGCTATAGACGGCGATTTGGGAGCGGGCAAAACAACGCTGGTAAGGGGAGCCGCCCTTGGTCTGGAAGTTGAGGGGAAAATCCGCAGCCCGACATTTAACCTCTTGCGGGTATACCGGGGAAGATTGCCGGTATACCACTTCGATTTTTACCGACTGGAAGTTGAAGAAGAGTTGTTTGATCTGGGGCTAGAGGAATACCTTGAAGGTCAGGGTGTGGTTTTTATTGAGTGGGCTAACAAGTTTCCTTCATTTCTTCCGGGAGAATACCTGGAAGTGTACCTGGAACGGGTTTGTGGAGAAGGGGGCAACCGGCAAGAGTGGAGGAACCTGTATTTTAACCCGCGCGGTGATTACTACGAGCGTCTTTTAGATATCTTTTTGGAAAATACCTGCTACGATTTCCAGGGTAGAATTAACTACCGGGGAAGGGATATTAAAGAGGAATAAAGGGGTAATAAAGTTGATTATACTTGGGCTTGATACGACGTCTAAAACCTGCAGCGTGGCCTTGCTGGAGGGTGATAATGTTATAGCCGAATATACGCAGAACCTTCCCCGAACTCATTCGGAGAAGTTGATGCCTTTAATAGACACTGTTTTTAGAGATACTGGTTACGGCCCGAAAGACCTGGATGCAGTTGCAGTATCGCGGGGCCCCGGTTCTTTCACCGGTCTCCGTATCGGTGTTTCTACAGCCCGCGCTTTGACGCAGGGACTGGGACTGCCTGCAGCTGGAATATGCACCCTGGAGGTGCTTGCCAGGGGAGCTTTTGTTGGTAATAATCTGGTTTGCCCGGTGCTGGATGCCAGAAAAAGCCAGGTTTATACTGCATTGTACCGCTTCAATAAATCATTTTCCAATCTGGAAATCCTGCAAGGACCTTTTGCCGTGAGTATAGAAAGTCTCTTAGAGCTGCTTTCCCGCTACCATGAACCGGTGGTTTTTAACGGGGACGGGGTTATTCCTTACGGGGAAATATTTAAAAAAAGGCTTAAAGAGAGGTATTTGCATTTGCCCCATCCTTTAAGTTACCCTCGCGCTTCGCTGGTAGCCTGGTGTGCTTTAAAGCGCGTAGAGGAAGGAATACCTTTAACTTCATACCTGGAGCTAAAGCCGCTTTATTTAAGGGTTTCCGAAGCAGAGAGGGCACAACAGAGAGAATAGCAGCGGCCAGGTGGTGTAAAGGCTGCTTCCCGGGAGGAACAGATCGTGGCTAATTTGGGGGATGAAAACAAAAACGGTTCAGGCAAACCGAAAATTAAACGCCTGGGTATCCGGCCCATGAAGTGGGGAGATCTTAACCAGGTGATGGAAATTGAAACCCTGTCGTTTATGAGGCCGTGGAATATAAACGGTTTTATAATGGAAATTGTATTTAACAGCCTCTCTTGCTACCTGGTAGCTTTGGATAAAACAGAAAAAGAAAAGGTAGTGGGTTATGGGGGTATCTGGTTTATGTCCCAGAGGGCGCATATCACTACTCTGGCAGTTCATCCTCGCTACCACAACTGTGGGGTAGGAAGCAAACTGGTAAACAGCTTAAAACAGAGAGCGCGCTACCGGGGATGCACCCGCATGACCCTGGAAGTCAGGGTCAGCAACGAGGCTGCACGGCATCTTTATCAAAAGCACGGGTTTACCGTGAGCAGCGTCAGCCCCGATTATTATTACGATGAAGATGCGCTGGTTATGGAAATCAACCTGTTAAAAGAAAGAAGCGAGCAGGTGTAGCTGTTAATAAATCGTAAATATTCATGGGGTGAAAGCTTAGAGAATAAAAGCACCCCATTTTTAATTACTTCTCCACCAGGGGGATGCGGGGTTAAATTGATAAAAAGTTGTATTTTTACAAATCCGAACTATAAAGAGGTACAATATCATGAAAACACTAATTATGGGGCTGGAAACTTCTTGCGATGAAACAGCCGTAGCCGTGGTGGAGGACGGCTGCCGGATATTAAGCAACCTGGTTTCTTCTCAAACTGATCTTCATTCCAGGTATGGCGGGGTAGTTCCGGAAATAGCTTCAAGGAAGCACCTGGAGATGATAAACCCTTTAATTGACGAGGCACTAAAAGAGGCGGGTTTACATTACCAGCAACTTTCCGCTTTTGCGGTATCCCATGGCCCCGGCCTTGTGGGAGCACTGCTGGTAGGCGTATCTACGGCGAAAGCTCTATCTTATGCCTGGGAAATTCCCCTGATACCTGTAAACCACTTGCGGGGGCATCTTTACGCCAATTACCTTACCGGGGCTACGGTTAAACATCCTTACGTTGGCCTGATAGCTTCCGGTGGGCATACTGACCTTCTTTATTCTTCGGAAGAAGGTGAAATAACCCTGCTGGGAGAAACAAGGGATGATGCCGCCGGTGAGGCTTTTGATAAAATAGCCAGAAGTCTGGGTCTGGGGTATCCCGGGGGCCCGGCAATTGATTCCCTGGCCCGGGAAGGAGACCCGGCCGCCGTTGAATTGCCCAGAGCTTCACTGGGTGAAGAAGGCAGGTTTGATTTCAGTTTCAGCGGTTTAAAAACCGCAGTATTAAACTATAAAAACCGGGTGGAACAAAAAGGAGAAGAGGTTAACCTGGAAAACCTTGCCGCCAGCTTTCAGCAGGCGGTAGTAGATATGCTGGTGGATAAAACTATTGATGCAGTTCTTCATAAAAAACCAGCTTCACTGCTTCTTTCCGGGGGTGTTGCTGCCAACAGCTTGTTGCGGCAACAGATGGAAGAAAGGCTATCACGTAAAGCTCCCGGGGTTTTCCTCTTGTGTCCCCCGGTGCACCTTTGTACTGACAATGCGGCCATGCTGGCTGCTGCAGCGCACTTTCAATACCGGGAAGGCGCCAAGGCTCCCCTGGACCTTAACGCGATACCCGATTTGGCCGTATCTCGAACCTCGTAATTAATATTTACATTCAATTTCCATGAATCAAGTTTCAATGAATTAATGAAAAACAAGAGGTGTATCTGGTTTGAATATGAAAATAAAAATGTTGGAAAACGGAGAGCCAGCTGCTGCTGTAATGGGGCATGTAGGAGCCGGGCATGTGAATAGCCACTCGGGCCTGGTGCAGGACGATTCTGCTGGATTTGCTGTTGCAGCTTACTTGTTAAGGGAAGCCATGCGGGTTAGCACTACTATTAAGGAAATTACTGCTTCTATCCATACGGCTACTGTAACCGTAGTAACTGAAGGGGGAGGGGAAGGGAGCGCGGAATCCGCAGCGGGTATCACTCCATACGAGATAGAATTATTGGAAAGAGCCAGGGGAGTAGATGCAATTTATTCCCAGCACGTTGCCACAAAGGTTTTAGGAAGGGTATACGGGCAGGGGGGTGGAGAAACTTCCGTTGCTTTAATTGCTGCAGCTTCACTTGCGGTAATTGACACATTATCACGGGACAGAAACTCGATTTTAACCGGGAAAGAAGAAAACCCGAATAACTGTGGGGCTTTTGCCGGCGGGATAGTAGAACTGGAGGGAATACCGGTATCAGTAGTGGTATCGGTAAACGCTACTCTGGGGGGGGTGGGCCCCAATGAAGACCTGGAAGGCAACGTGGCCCTGGGAGAAAAGGGGGAAATTATAAAAAAGTTAAAAGGGCCCCGGCTTCCTACTGTGGTCCTGGAAAGCAAGGCTTTTGATCCCGGTGTTTCCCCGGCGTTAGACAGCAGGCATATTTGGATACGCGCCAACCGGGAATGCGATAACCAGGTAGTGGCCCGATCTCTGGCTGAAGCCGCGAAACAATTAAATTTTCCTTATATATTCAGTAACGAGGTAATGCCTCTTTCACGGGGACGCTTAAAAGAAAAAACCATTGACTTTGCAGACCGGGTAATAGAAACGGCTGAAAGCCTCAAAGAAGCCGAAAATTCATCACAGAAAGTGCAGGCGGTTTATCGCCTTTTAAAACTTGCCAGGGAAGAAGCAGGCGGTATAACTTTTATGACTGATGAGCTGTATGATACAGTGCGGGCCGTGGGATTAATACCGGGAACCTCTGCGGTTCTTTCCATGCTGGTGCCCCCGGATGAAAAAGAATACTGGAAAATTCCGCTTTTGACCGGGGAAGACTTGCAGAAGTACCTGGAAGTACTTGTACGGGGGCTTGAGATATTAAAAAAATACCGGGGGGAAGCCGCCAAAGAACTGGAACGCAAGTACGTTTTCCCCGAAGATCAGTTAAATAGGGTAGTTTACTACAGTAAGACCGGAACTACTACAGATAATACTGATAATTAATTGGGGGGAGCTTATTGGAAATTAGAGGTTGGAAAAGTAGCACCCTGGTAGTAGTACTCACAATGGAACCTCGAGTTTTTCCTCGGTGTCTCGACATCTTCCTCTTTTAATTCTAACTTCTCACCTCTAACTTCCAACTTCTAAGAAGGGGGGTATCTTGCCTCTTGCCTCTTACTTTTTGAAGGAAGTCTTTTCTTTTCTAACCACTAACCTCTAATAAGCACCAGGGGCGCCTCGGGTCTGTGTTATACCTTCGCTCGCTGCTTTGCGCATAAAATGTTCCGTGCTCGCGGCTTCAGGCC
>PWGO01000107.1 GCA_003554525.1 Syntrophomonadaceae bacterium
GCCACGGCTTCGTCCTGACCCAGAGCATTCCGGTAAGGACGGTCGCTGGTCATGGCGTCAAAGGCATCTATAATGGCCAGTATACGGCATTCAATAGGTATTTCTTCACCCTGGATCCCCAGGGGGTAGCCTTTTCCGTCCCAGCGCTCGTGGTGCTTTAAAATTAAATCCGCTATTCCCGCCAGGTCGGGAGAAGAAAGCGCTATGCGGTATCCTTTCTCCGGGTGCTTGCACATAACTTCCCACTCTTCTTCATCCAGGGGCCCCTTTTTGAATAGAATTCTATCCGGTATACCCACTTTACCCAGGTCATGCACCTGGGCAAGCAGTACCAGATCGGATATTTTCTTGCTGGGAAGCCTTATTTTCTCTCCTACTTTGCGGCAAAAATTCTCCAGCCTTTTAGCGTGACCCTGGGTTATAAAATCCCTTTCTCCCAGGGTTACCATTAAAGACTTTATTATCTGCGACTTGGCTCCAGCCCCCTTGTGCAGCTTGTCCCGGTACATGAGGTCATCCGCTTCTTTAAAAGTTTCCTGTAGTGCTCTCCCCTCTTTTTCGGCCGTAGATATCCCCATAGAAAGGCTTAAAGGCACCGTATTTTCCCTGGCATTGTATTCCATTACCTGGCGCCTTATACGTTCCACAACTTCTTCTGCAGTTTGTTTATCAGTGCGGGGCAAGATGGCTACAAACTCGTCGCCCCCCACCCTGGCCAGGATGTCATAACTACGGAGTGATTCCTGCAAGACTACGGCACAAGCTTTCAACAGTTCATCGCCTTTTTCATGCCCCAGGGTATCATTTACCAGTTTTAGTCCATCCAGGTCCGCAGAAATTACCGATACGGGGTATTCCCTGCTGCCGCTTAACCGCTTGAGTTCATTTTCAAAGTAAGCACGGTTGTAGAGGCCGGTCAGCTGATCATGCAAGCTTAAATGTTTTAACTGCTCTTCATAGCGTATCCGTTCCGTAATATCCCGGGCCACTCCACGGAAGCCTGTAACCCGGTTTCTTTCATCCCGCACGGGCGAAACCGACAATTCAATAAATTTGGTACTGCCGTCCCGGCAGTGCATCTCCGTGGTAAGGCCGGAATCGGCTTCCCCGGTAAGGTAAACCCGGTTAAACCTCTTGAAAACGTGATTCGAGTCCCGGTGCAGATTCTTGTAATTCATTCCCATAAATTCCTCCGGGGCATAACCAAGGGTGCGGTTTATAGCTTCATTGAAAAAGGTTACATTGCCGGCCAGGTCTACTTCAAAATATCCTTCTTCAATAGAAGCCAGAATTTCCCGGTACCTCTCTTCCGACTTCCTGAGCTCCTCTTCAAACTTTTTCCGCTCGGTAACATCTTCTACAATACCCACCCCGCCAGTAGTTACATTGCTTTCTTTCCTGTTAAAGGGAGCAAAAAGAACTTTTACAGGAGTAACTTTGTTTGAGGTTACCGACCGGTAATTATCTTCGTAATAACCTGTCCTGCCCTGCAGGGCTTCCTTAACAGCAGCCACCAGTTTTTTATCCGGAAGCTCCAGCATGTTCAGCCCTATTAGAGCATCCCGGGAAGATCCAATTATCTGTACAAAATTATTGTTGCATGCCGTAATGGTTCCTTTTTCGTCAAAATGCAAAATCCCGATGGGTGCATTTTCAAAGATCAGTCGGTATTTCTCTTCGTTTTCCACAAGTTTTTGCTCCGCCTGCTTTCTTTCCACCATGGAACCAATCAACCTGGCGGAACTGTGCAGGCGCTCCTTGGCCAACTCTACCATAAAGGGAGGCCGCGTCTCGTACTCTTCTGCTTTTTGCAGCAACTCGCTTACCTGCACCTGGTAAATTTCTGCTATCTGCTGCAGGGAAGCTTCATCGCGCGGGGGATCGCCGTAACTCATGTTGATAGCCCCGGCTACTTCTCCATAAACCCAAATGGGGACGGAATAAATTCGTATTCCCCCGCTGCAGACCGTATCTACCGGCTGTCCCCCTTTAATGGCCAGTGCAGCCGCTTTCCGCCAGTCCGATTCATGGCACCACCACTTTCCGCTTTGCATAGCGGCCCGGTTGTCTGCAGTGCTGCAAAACTCGCGTGAAACACAGTCCAGGTAGCGGCACCAGCTGGAAACATGCATGCTAAAAGCGTGGTCCCCGTTTTTTTCGTATATTATGGTAGAAGTGCCAAGCAGGTCCGCAAAATCCCTGGCAATATCCATCAGCAGCTCTTTCCCCACCGATTCCAGTATAGGGCCGTAATCATTTAGCTCTGATAAATCACCGTAAGAGCGAACTACGGTGGAAGCATCGTAAAGGTCGTCCCGGAGTTTTTTGGGCCTTAACATCCATTCTATGCGGTACAGTCTTTCCTCCACCTGCTTACGCTCCTGGATATCCCGGGCAATACCTACAAATAGCGTTTCATTTTCCTCTTTTTTAATCAGGGAACTTTTGGCAGCAAACCCCCTGTAGCCGCCGTTTTTTTGTTTTGTCCGGTATTCCACCGGTTTTTCCAGGTAACCTTTATTAGTGATTTCCTCTATCGCTTTAAAACAGGCTTCTATATCGTCGGGATGAACGATTTCACTGAAATGGGCCCCTACAATCTCTTCCTCACTATGACCCAATACAGCAGTCCAGTTGGGAGATATGTAAGTTAATATTCCCTTTTCGTTAACGGTAAAAATAATATCGCTGGCATTTTCCACAAAACTCCTGAACTGCTCTTCACTTTCTTTTAATGCAGATTCCATCTGCTGCTTGGCAAAGGCGCTGGATATGGTGTTGGCCAAAACTTTTAAATGCGATTCCTGCTCGCGGTTCCACTCCTTCTTTTCCCGGATTGAATGGATGCCCAGGGCTCCCACCTGGGTGCCGTTAGTTACCAGGGGGCAGATCAATACCGATTTGACTCCCTTTTTTTGTAGTATCGTTTTTTCCATCTCTGCCTCGGGCGGGAGGTCCTCCACGTTGGAATATTTAAGCTTTTCCAGGTCCCTGTACCTGGGCCCTATCCAGGGAAGCTCATCGATTCTCATGCGCCTGACACTTTCCATATCCTGTTCAATGCCTTTTCTTACCCAGTCGTGGGTGATTACTAATAAATTCTCTTCCGGCCGGATCTGCATCACGTAAGTTACATCTACATCAAAAAATTCCCCTGTTAGTTCCAGGGCGCGATTTACCGCCTGGTCAAATTGATTGGCGGGTGTATTTACAAAGCTGGAGGAAATCTCGGCTACCATCTTCTCAAACTCAAGCTGCTGCTGCATCTCTTCCTGAACTTTTTTATGATCCGTAATGTTCCGGAATAAAACTATAAACGTGTCTTCTTCTTCAGAATAAGATATTATTTCGTACCAGCGGTTTAAAGTCTCGGAATAGTATTCAAAGTGGAGGGTCTCCCCCTCCATAACCGCCTGGACATACTGGGCCAGCTGGGGGTATTTGGAGTCTATTTCGCTATCAGCCAGCACTTCGGTAATTTTCCGCCCCTGGACGTTTTCCCTTTTTAAACCAGTTATCTCTTCAAAGGCCCGGTTGGTATCCCGGAAAACAAAATCCAGGGGAGCCTGCTGTTCATTATAAATAATTTGAAAACAAGCAAACCCGTCGGGAAGGTTTTCTACGGCCAAACGATATGCCCTGTTATTCCCTGACATGAATTGCCCTCCCTGCATACAAGTTTTCTGTAATATTAATTTTCTACACTTTTCTTGCATTTCCTTCAATCAGGAATATTCAAATAAATGTGTAACCAAACTTGCTTACGACTTATAAAAATCTACCACATCAATATACCATAAATTCTTTTATTTTACTACATTCTAATTTTACTTCCTGCTTTTCCTGGTCCATACTATTTCTTGAAACAGTACGGCTAAAATTATATAATTGCTCCAGGAACACTTACTCAGGTTGATTTTTATTCTAGCTTATAAGGAGGTTTCCCATGCCTTACCTGCAGCCTGGAAAAAGACATGCTATTTATTACCGGGACATCAATCCGGGGGGCAAGACACCGGTAGTTTTCTGCCACGGCTCCGGTGGAAACCACCGCCAC
>PWGO01000185.1 GCA_003554525.1 Syntrophomonadaceae bacterium
CTGCAGTCCCGGCTTCTGCTTTATAAATGCATGTCTACTAGAATATTATGTTCCTGCTGATTAATTTATGTAATATCCTTATGTTGAAGCAGCATTAAGATACCGATAATAGTTTTCGCATCTTTAAGCTGGTTGAACATAACCCGGTTTACTGCTTCTTCCCGGCTTACCATGTCAATTATGATATTTTCTTCTCCGTCGCCACCCCCTGCTTCACCTCCTTCCAGGACCAGCTCCCGGCCATGGTAAAGGTATATAACTTCATCGCAGAACCCCGGCGAACTGTAAAAGCTGCCCAGGTACTCCAGTTCTGTGGGGCGGTAGCCCGTTTCTTCTATAAGTTCGCGACGGGCGCAGTCTTCGGGTTTTTCTCCCTCCTCCAGCTTACCCGCGGGTATTTCCCATAATGCTTCACCTGCGGGGTAACGGTACTGCTTGACCAGGATTAACTTGCCCCGGTATTCCGCTACCACGGCAACCGCCCCGGGATGTTCTACAACTTCCCTCCTGCCCTGCCTGCCGTCCGGCATTTCCACTTCATCCAGCTTTACCCGGATTATATTTCCCCGGTACTTTTCTTCCGAATTTAATTTTATTTCTTCCATGTTATTTATATCGTTATTCATGTCATCCATATTTATCCTCCTCCTTCTTGTCCGGTTTCTTTTGCTTTCCTCTTTTGCTTTCCTTTTAATTTTTCCCCCTCTTTAAAAAACTCCATCCCAGCTTCCCTGCAGCCGCAGCTGCCTTGAAAAACGCTTCATCTTCCTCCACTCTTCTGCCCATGGATTTTAACTGCACTCCCTTTTCCCGGCTTTCCCTTTTTATGTCCGGCGGAACCACACTACAAACAAAATGCTTTTCCAGGAACGCATGCTTCTCCAGCTGCGCCCTTACTTCCTCCTCCTGCGCGGGAAACAGCGGGGGAAGAGGAAAATAAGCCGGTCTAACGTGACCCAGGGTAAGGGAAGTAATCGTATGGTGACTGATGCCGCGGTGGCGGCTGCGCCTGTCGGCAAAACTCAAGCGCGGTACCGCCACGGGGGTCCCTCCCAGCGAAAGAATACGGTTAATATTTTCCCCTACTTCTATGCCGCTAAAACCGTACCGGGTGCCGGTGCCTACTACTCCTGGCCCGGGAAACAGTAAAACTGCGTCCGCCCCCGCGGCTTTAACAGCAGATATTATCCCGGTATAAACATTAACCGCCTCTTGCTCTCCGCCAAAAGCCTGGCCACAGGTTACAGTGGCCTCCAGTAACCCTTTCTTACGCAGGTTGTGCACAAGGCTGCTGAAAGAAAGGGGAAGTGAAGCGGTGTCTGTCATGACATAAACCACCCGGGCCCGGGGGGCAAGTTTTTTTAAAGTTAAACATGCAGGGGCCAGCATGCTGTGCAGCTCTCCAGTTATTACCGGTACACCATCCAGGCTGGTAAACCCTTCTATCTTGCTGCGGGTATTTCCTTCTTCTTCGCAGCAATTAACTTTTAACTGGCAGGGGGTATAACGCAGTTTCATGATATGGCCGGGTTGGTGTATCTCTGCAAGGCCGCGGGTAGTACTGCAGTTGTAGAGCACAAAATGGTATCCCCCCGTACCCAGCCCCAGCCTGACTGCCGTAGTATTTAACACCACGGTATCACCGGGGTGCACCGGTCCGGTGATACCGTGGTAATTAATCGCTTTTTCCCTGCTGCCGCCCCGGCGGACCAGCATTTCTGTCAAATCCCCTCTCCTGTCTAACAACGCTATTACTTTTCCTTTCTCCGCGTCAATCAAACAAACCACCCCGGTCTTAATGCCAGGCCCTGCGGCGTCCCAGGCTGTCCAGGAAGCGCAGAACCCGGTTGTTCTCAATAATACTGGTCCACGAATAAAACTCCCCTACCGCATTCAGGGCCACCCCTCCCGCCAACCACCATAACCGCAGTTCCCACGGCAAAATTAGCAGGGCTCCTGTTCCCAGAAAAGCCCCCAGCATATTAGAGCCGGCGTCTCCCAGCATGGCTTCCTCCTCCAAATCCGCGGGAAGCAAGTACAGGGAGCTTGCCATCAAGGGAAGCAGGGTCCGGGCGGCTTCCCTTTCAGCGGAAAGCATCGCCAGCAATACCGACAAAAAAAGAAAAACTTTTAAAGACCTGCCAGGCCGCCGGTCCAGTTGATTCAAGCCATTTGACCAGAACACAAAAAGCAATACTCCCACAAAGACCTCTCCCGGGGAAACCGCTGCATAAGATGCTACCAGGAAACCCAAAACCAATCCCAGCAGGGCTTTAAACATTCCCGAAGTTAAACTGCCATTCAACCATGAATGCAGGTGACCTTTATATCCGCTAACCCTTTCTTCGTAAAGGTCGTCCATTAACCCCACCAGCGACATTCCCAGCCCTCCCAACAGTATAAGCAAGAGACCGGGCACTTCACCGGCCAGGTTTAAAACTGCTGCGGCAGCCATGTAAGAAAAGACCAGGGACACCCCCAGGGAAGGAGTTATTTCTTTGCCCCGGTAGTTAACTTTAAGCAGGCCAGCTTTTTTCTGGCGAACCGAAACCCAGGGGTAAACACGGGCGCTTACCAGAATGGAAACCAGCACTGCCACCATTACTGTCACCTCAAAACCGCCCCTCTCCAAAATTCCTTTATAACGGCCATCATCTGCTTTCCGCGGTGCAAAAACGAGGCCGCGTCTTTTCCCCTCTCCCGGTGATACATTTCTACCTCTACTTCTTCCAGCCTGTAACCCCGCCGCAACGCTGCCAGGTTTAATGCTGTTTCCAACCCGAAACCCCGCGGTGGACAAGAAAAACCGTCAATTATTTCTTTTCTCAATACTCTCTGTCCCGACAATGGCTCCTTTAAATGCCTTCCGGTCAATATAAACACGCTCCAGCGAGCCACCCTTTTTACCATGCCCCACCCTCCCCTGCTTCTTCTTTCCGGAAACACCGCTACTGCCATATCCGCTTTTTCACTGCTTACCGGCAGAATTAATTTTTTTATTTCCACAGCGCTAAAACCCAGGTCCGCATCCACCAGGGCCACAAGCGGATAACTTGCCAGGCGCACACCCTCAAATACAGCCTCACCCTTACCCTGGTTATTTTCCAGCCTTTTTACTTTTACCCCCAGCTTCTCCGCCAGGGTGGCTGTAGCATCCGTAGACCCGTCATCTACTACAATAACTTCCGCCAGTTCTTCCAGGCGTTCCAGGACTTTAAGCGTAGAAACTATGCTGTCGGCTTCGTTAAACGCGGGGATAACCACGGATATCAACGGCAAGCTCAACCCCTTCCTGACAGAAGTAAGGTTACTGCTCAGTTCCGCACAACACGCCTAAAAACTGAAGTAAAGCCTTTAAAAACAGGCTTAACCGGTCCGCATTATTTCCATAACATCCAGCTTAATCCAAAAAAAATCCTCCCGGCTTATCCCGGCATCAAAACCGGGTTCACCATCGACACTTTCACAGCCTTCATCCCCGTAGTTTACCTCCACCGTCTTCCAGTCCCGGGAACTTAAAAATTCGCCAGCTTTTCTAACCCATTCCTTGCTTTTGCTTTCTTTTTTTTCGGGGGAATCAACAAACAAAAACAGGTAATCCCCTTTAGCAAATTCGCCTTCCAGTGACAACCCACCCTTATCTTCCAGCAGCAACCACAGCTTTTCCCGGTAACACATCCTGTTACCCGGCATTTCCGGAAGCCGACGGTAAGTTTCCTCAAACCAGTTTTTGGAAGCAAATTTATCCCTGGAAATATTGTGGCGGTTAAAAATCTCCCGGAATGATGCTTCCAGGCCGGGCTTAAGGTGAATAAACCAGTATTCCACATCAAACCCATCAAGCAGTCCGGAAATTTCTTCTACTTTTTCTGAACGGTAACCCGGAGAGAGTATAAAACCGGCCCGCACCTCATTAAACTCCAGGTCCGAATAAATTTCTTCCCAAAATATTTTTTGGAAATCTTCCCACCTGTCCACTTCACTCCTTAATTCACGGTTTTCCGACTGTACAAGTTCAATTTCCTGCTCCAGCCGCTGGATAGCTTCCTGCTGGTGGTAAATTAAAACATCTTCCCCGTAAGAAATACCAATTAAAATACCAATTCCCAGGGCCATGAAGGTTCCGCAAACCGCAACCAGGTAATTGCGTACATCAAACAAACCGTTTCCTCCTCTTTAAAACCAAAATTGCAGGCGCAGGGCCACCAGGTGCAGCAAATGCTGTATAACCGGAGAAATAATCCACAGTACCAGGAGGGGAACCAGGGCGGACAAAAACATAAACCCCACCAGCGACCAGGGATTCCCTTTACGGTAAAGGCGGTTAACTCCTTTGGCATCTATCAGGCGCTCGGCAACTTTAAGCCTCACCAGAAAAGTGCTGGCCATCCCCTTGCGTCCTTTTTCCAGGAAATCGGTAACCCCGAAATGCGTCCCCAGGGCCACTATTAAAGCGGCTCCATTTTCGTAGGCCAAAATCAGGGCTATATCTTCGCTGGTACCGGGCATGGAAAAAGAATGGTAGGCAACTCCAAGTTCCTGTACCCTTTTTATGCCCGGGGATGCACGGTTATCCTGGTAGGTGTGCACTATTACTTCACCGGCCCCGCGCAAGACCGCATCACTGACGCTGTCCATATCTCCCACCACCACGTCCGGCTTGAACCCGTACCGGTAGAGAGCGTCTCCCCCGCCGTCCACACCAACCATTACGGGTTGGGCTTCTTTAAGGTAATCCGTGAGTATCCGGAGATCTTCGCGGTATCCTTTACCTCGAGCTACTACTACTACATCCCTGCCTTCCATTTTCGTATTCAGTGGAGGTACTTTTACCCGGTTTAAAAATATTTCTTTTTCATTTTTTATATATTGCAGGGTGTTTTCCAGGAACTCTGTCCATACATCCTCTTTTTTTTCGCAAGCCTGTCGAAACCTTTCCAGAAAGTCTTTTTCTGAAAACAGCCTCCCTTTCCCTAAAAGTTTTCCCTGCATCCAAATTTCTTCCCCGTTTATACAAAGATAATCGCTGTCTTCTACTAACTCAAACAAGCTATCGTTAACATTTTCCAGCATTAACACCCCCGCTTCAATCAAACGGAAAGAGGATTGCAGGGGAAAAGAACCTGTAAAAAAACTGCGGGTGTTAAGCACAGCCCTGGCCCTTGCTTCCAGCAGAGAATCCACAGCCATTTCATCTACATCTTCATGATCGATCAGGGCAATGCACCCGGGCTTCAAACGGTGCGCCAGGTCCTTGGTACACCTGTCTTTATATACTTTTCCTTTAACCCTGGCGGGTATTTCTTTAATTGTTGTTCTTTCCATCATAAATAGATTTCCCAAAAAACTTAAATTCAACAAAACAAATATTACCAGTCCTTTTTCTGCAAAGCTTCGTGCAAATGGCAAATATAGCATGATATTATGTAAACTTATTACGGTATAAAAAAAAGTCAGCGGGTTAATTTAAAAAAGCAATTTAATTAAATCCTGCGAAAAAGGGAGAGATAACCTTGGCTTCTAAATTAAACCTTTACAGAAAGGCTTTGTTGTTTTTTATATTGATGGTAACAGCCATAATATTTTTTTCTTTTCTTTACCTGCGTTTTAACGTGGCAACGAGCATACGCCTGCTGGAAGGTCAGTCACATTATGTTAACTTGAACCTTCCTTTTGTATACGTGCGTGCCGATTTCGAAGATGAGAAAGGGAAAAGAAACAAAGAAGAAGTTTTAATAATTAACGGGAGCACCGTGCCGGAATACACTTCCTTAACCCAAACCCTGGACCTGGAAGCCGTAAGTGACGGCAAAGTAGACCTGGAGTTTTCACTTTTCGGGGTTCTGCCGCTGCGGAACGTAACAGTAAACGTACTGCCGGAAGTTAAAGTAATGCCGGGGGGTCAATCTATCGGCATAAACTTGCGATCCCGTGGAGTTATTGTAGTAGACCACTATACTATTGAAGGAACAGAACGTTCCCCGGCAAAAGAAGCAGGGATAAAAACAGGAGACGCTATAATTGCCGTGGAAGAAGAAAAAGTAAACGACGTCAACCATACCGCAAGGCTGCTGGAAAGAGAAGCGGAAGAGGGGGATTTCAGTATAACCATAAAAAGGGAAGGCGAAGAAAAGAAATTAACCGTACAGCCACACTTCTGCGAAAAAGAAAACAGTTACCGGCTGGGAATTTATATCCGGGATAACGCCGCCGGAGTTGGGACTCTTACCTTTTATCATCCCAAAACCCGGCGCTACGGAGCGCTGGGGCATATAATCATGGACGTTGACACCCGTGAGCCGGTAGATATCAGCAGAGGGGAAATAGTGAACGCTAATATTGTTAACATAAACAAGGGCGACCAGGGCCAACCAGGTGAAAAAACCGGATTATTCATGGGTGACGAAGAGGTTCTGGGAAACATTGACAAAAACACACGTTACGGAATTTTTGGGCACTTACATAACCCGGATAAGCTAAAAAAATCCTATACCCGCCCTCTTCCCGTAGGTCTTGCTTCCCAGGTAGAAAAGGGTAGCGCCAAAGTTTTAACCGTACTGGAAGGCCAGGAAATCAGCGGTTACGAGGTTAAAATAAAAGATATCTCTACCCAAAGTCGGCCCGGTGATAAGGGCTTTATAATAAAAGTAACGGACCCGGAGCTTTTCCAAAAAACCGGAGGAATTATCCAAGGAATGAGCGGCAGCCCCATAATTCAAAACGGGAGAATTATTGGAGCGGTAACTCATGTTTTCGTAAATAACCCCCGGCAGGGCTACGGGGTTTTTATGGAATGGATGGTTGAAGAAGCGGGAATTTACCCTTAAATAAATAGTTGAAAATAATTTATATTTTTTGGGAAATGTGGGAAGGAATCATTGGCTGCTTGTCGAATAATTTTACGAGAAGGTGTTATAAAATGTTTTCATTACCACCTTATAAACACCGTAACTGCCTGTGCATGGAGCTTATCCCTCTTGATACAGCGGTAAATGCCGGGTAGTTACAAAACAACTAACTGGGAGGTTATGGTATTATGTTAAGAATTTTAGTGGCTGACGACAACCGTGATTTTAACGACCTGCTCACCAATTTCCTGCAAAATGAAGATGACTTTGAAGTTGTGGGTTCAACCTACAACGGGAGAGAAACGCTGGAGGTAGTGAAAGAAGCTACACCCGATGTTTTACTGCTGGACATTATCATGCCCCACCTTGACGGTATCGGGGTTCTGGAACACCTGGCCGAAATGGACCCGGGGTCCCGCCCCTATGTAATCATGCTTACCGCTTTTGGGCACGAGAATATTACCCAGAAAGCAGTAGAACTGGGTGCGGCATACTACATACTTAAGCCCTTCAGCATGGAAGTGCTGGCGGAAAGAATACGCCAGCTTAACCAAAAATACTACACTCCAACTCCAAAGATTTCCGCGCCTGCCCAGGCCACAGCCTACTTTGCGGAAAGCAGTGCCGGATCTTCGGAGAAAGCAAACGACGACGGTGCTCCGCTGGAGCAAAAAGTCACCAACACCCTTCATGAAATAGGAATCCCGGCACACATTAAAGGATACCTCTACCTGAGGGAATCGATAATAATGGTAGCGGAAGAAATAGAGTTACTGGGGTCTATCACCAAGGTTTTGTATCCACGAATTGCAGAAAAATACAACACTACACCCAGCCGGGTGGAAAGAGCTATCAGGCACGCCATAGAAGTAGCGTGGTCCCGCAATAATTCAGAAATTATCAAGAAATTTTTCGGCTATACTATAAAATCCGAAAAAGGGAAACCTACCAATTCAGAATTTATAGCCATGGTAGCGGACCGCACCCGGCTGAACAACAAAAAATCCTCCGGCAGCAAATCATCAGCCTCCTCCCTGTAGGTTTAACAGTCGGGCTGCATTGCCGCCAAGTATCTTCTTTTTGGCCTCCCCGGACAAGGGGAGGCTTTTAATTTGCTCTATATTGAAAGCAAGGTTGGGTACCGCCGGCCAGTCCGAGCCAAAAATAACCTTTGAATACAGCTTTTCCAGGCCGGGAAAGTATTTCAACAAGTTCTTGGGGGGCAACCCGGATACTTCCAGGTAAACATGGGGGTGCAGCTGGGCCAGAAAAGCAGCCTGGTCGTACCAAAAACCCCTGCCGCCGTGCACCAGCAAGATATTTAACCCGGGGAAATCAACCGCTACATCGTCAAAATAAATTGGCTCCCCGTACTTTAGCCTGGCGCCTGGAAAAATAGAGCTGCCCGTATGCGACATTACGGGAATACCTCTTTCCTCCGCCAGCTCGTACAGGGGATATAGTCTGGCTTCATTGGGATAAAAGTACTGGTAAGAGGGATACAGTTTCAGCCCTTTCATGCCCAGCTCGTCCAGGCAATATTTTACTTCTCCTTTTATATCCCTTACCTGGTAAGGGTTAACGCTGGCAAATGGTATTAGCCGCGAAGAACCGCTGCAAAACCGGGCTACATATTCATTGGGAGTAATTCCCGTGGTTATCGGTGAATACTCTGCGAGGCACACCCCGTAATCGATCCCGTTTTCTAACAGCAGCTTCTCCAGTTTATCCGGGTGCAGCTCTCCTTTTTCGTCCGCTACCTTCTCCAGCCCGGACCCCATTTTTATGAATTCCTTGCCCCACTCGTAAACAAACTCCTTGGTCATTTCCATGGAGCCCACGTGCAGGTGAAAATCAATAACTACCTCCTTCTCCTCTATCTCTTCTACCTCTTCTATTTCCTCCATTTTATCCGACAAGACACCCACATCCTTTAATTACCAAATATAACACTATAAAAGTTCTCCCACCTTCTTCTAACCTCTAACTTCTAACTTCCAATAAGCTCCAACCTCAACTCTTAAATCATTCATACCTCAACTCTTAAATTAAACATAACCCCTGGATATACCGTCTGCAATGACCAGGCGCTGTACCTGGTTGGTCCCCTCGTATATTTGCATTATCTTGGCATCACGCATGTATTTTTCTACCGGGTAGTCACGAATGTAACCATAGCCGCCCATCACCTGCACTACGTCAGTAGTTACTTCCATGGCCACATCACCGGCGTACGCCTTGGCCATAGCCGAATTTGCGGAAATGCGCTTTTCCTTCTTTCCAGCAAGGTAAGCCGCCTTCCACACCAGACCGCGCGCCGCTTCTATTTTCATGGCCATATCCGCCAGCATAAAAGACACTGCCTGCTGCTGAATAATGGGCTTGCCAAACTGAACCCGGTTTTTGGTGTAATCCACCGCTGTTTCGTATGCAGCCCGGGCCAACCCTACAGAGAGGGCGCCTATCATGGGCCGGGACATATCAAAAGTCTGCATGGCCGTCCGAAACCCGCTTCCTTCCTTGCCTATCCGGTTTTCCTCCGGCACCTCCACGTTTTCAAAAAATACTTCCGAGGTATTGCTTCCCCTTATCCCCATCTTTTTTTCTTTCTTCCCAGGATTAACCCCGGCAAAATCTTTTTCCACGATAAAGGGTGTAAGAGTCCGGGCCCCCCGGTTTGGATCGGTAACCGCAAATACCACGTATATATCCGCATAACCCCCGTTGGTAATAAAACACTTGGAGCCATTAAGTATATACCTGTCTCCCTCTTTTATGGCACTGGTGGATATGGCACTTACATCCGAACCCGCTTCCCTTTCCGTCAGGCAAAAGGAGGCCAGCTTTCCTTCGCTAACAGCGCCCAGGTATTTTTTCTTCTGCTCTTCGTTGCCTCCCAGTATAATGGGATAAGAAGCAAGTGAATTCGCCCCTACAGAAGTGGCTATACCGGCACACCCCCACCCCAGCTCTTCCGTGGCCAGGCACAGGGTTAACTCGTCCATACCCAAACCCCCGTATTCTTGGGGAACAGTAATAACGCTGAAACCTCTTGAAGCCAGCTCACGCACCAGTTCGACCGGCATTTCTTCTTCTTCGTCACACCTGGCCGCCACCGGGGCTATTTCTTTCTCTGCAGCCTCCCGGGCTTTTTTTTGCATATTAATTTGTTCTTCCGTCATTTCAAAATCCATGTTACTCCTCCTCTTATAATAGTATTAGGGTTTTAAAATTACCCTTTACTTTTGGTCACCGCGCTTGAACTTTTCCGCACGTTCCAGAAAAGCTTCCGCTTGCCTTAAATTCACCGGGTCCGGTCCCCCGTCCAGCATACGGGCCAGTTCCTCTTTCCTGCCTTCGCCTTCCAGTGGACAGGCCCGCGTTACGGTGCGGCCTGTTTCTTCTTCCTTATACAGAAGCACGTGGTGGTTCGCCATGGAGGCTATCTGGGGGCTGTGGGTAACGCAAAGAACCTGCCTCTGCCGGGATAGCGAAGCCATCTTCTCTGCCACCGACTGTATAGTTTTCCCCCCTATACCGGCATCCACCTCGTCAAAAATTAAAACCGGGACCCGGTCCTGTTCAGCCAGCACAGTTTTTATAGCCAGCATAACCCGCGCCATTTCCCCGCCGGAAATTATCTTGGCCAGAGGCTTTAAAGATTCCCCGGGGTTGGCGCAAAACATGAATTCCACGTTTTCTTTCCCCTTTGAGGTCACCGTATCTCCTTCCTCTACAACTGCGGAAAAACTGGCTTTTTCCAGGGCCAGGTCTTTAAACTGCTCCAGCAGCGCTTCCTCCAGTGCAGCTGCAACTTCGCGGCGAGCATCACCCAGGCCCCGGCAACCTTCTTCCAGACGTTCCTTCAGTTCTTCTATCTCTTCTTGAAGCCGCCGGGCTGTTTCTTCACTCTGCTCCAGCTCCTTTAGTTCTTCCCTGCACTGATCTGCAAACGAAAGAACTTCCTGCACCGTAGATCCGTACTTTTTCTTAAGCTCTTTAATCTCTTCCAGCCGGTTCTGCACCGTTTCCAGTTCCGCGGGGTCAAAAAAAGCATTCTCCTGGTATCTGCCAAGTTCCAGCACGGCTTCTTCCAACTGGGACAGCGCGTCACGGACCAGGGAAGCTGTTTCCTGGAGGGAGGAATCGTAAGAACCGGCCTCTTCCAGCATCTTATATGCCTCTCCCAGGTTGTCCCTTGCCGGTGATAAGCCGGTGGTATCGCCATTTCCCGCTATACGCTGGTAAGCCAGTGAAACGTTTTCCATAATTTTTTCCGCATGGGAAAGTACTTTCTGCCTTTCCAAAAGTTCCTCTTCTTCCTGCGGGGACAGATCCGCCTCTTCAATTTCCCGGACCTGGAACCATAAAATTTCCGCCTTCCTGGCCCGCTCCCTCTCGTCCATTCCCATACGTTCCAGCTGTTTTTGCTTTTCCGTGAGCTGGTTATAAAGGGAGGCCACTTCGCTGCGCAGCGTGCGTATTTTTTCTCCGCCGTATTCATCCAGCAAATCCAGGTGCCGCCGGGGCTGCAACAGGGACTGATGCTGGTGCTGCCCGTGCAGGTCGATAAGGTAAGAACCCGCTTTTTTCAGTACAGAAACAGGGACGGCCCTGCCATTAATACGCCCCACGCTCCTGCCTCCCGCCATTATCTCCCGGCTTAAGATCAAAGATTCGGCTTCCCCGTTTTCTAGCTCCACACCGTTCTCTTCCAACAGTTCTTTCAAGGAACCAGGCACCGGGCCAGTATCAAAAACAGCCTCTATAAAAGCCCTGGTTTCCCCGTGCCGCACGTGTTCACTGGAAGCTCTGTCCCCCAGTACCAGTCCGATAGCCCCAATGATAATTGATTTACCGGCCCCCGTTTCCCCGGTTAAAACGTTCAAGCCAGGGGTGAAGTCCAGTTTCAAATCATCTATCAGTGCAAAATTTTTCACGTTTAACTGCAGAAGCATGGAATTCTTAACCCCTTTTTTTGGTTATCCCTTTAACTTTTCATGCAGCAAGCGGTAAAAAGAACTTCCCGGAAAACGGATAAGCCTGGCAGAGCATGAAGCCAGGGAGACCTTAACCAGGTCACCTTTTTCCAGGTTAAAACCTACCTGCCCGTCCATGGTTAAAACGATGTCGGCTTCTACAAATGAAGTTAGCACTTCAATGCTAATGGTTTCCGAGGAATCCACGATAACCGTGCGGCTGTAAAGGCTATGGGGGCAAATAGGAGTAATTACAAAAACCTGTAGAGAGGGTGATACTATGGGTCCCCCGGCGGAAAGGGAATACGCGGTGGAACCGGTAGAAGTAGAAACAATTAAGCCGTCTCCAGAATAAGTTTCCAGGTAATCCTGGTTTATAAATGCCTTTAGATCAATTATCCGGGAAAAAGGACCCCGCGATATGACAATATCGTTTAACGCCAGGAAGTTCACTACCGACCTGGTGCCTCTTTCTACCGATGTTTCCAGCAGCATCCTTTCAGTTATATTATAACCACCGTCCAACAAAAGCTGCAGGCAGTTTTGGAGGTTGGCTTCTTCCACTTCCGCCAAAAATCCCTTACGACCGGCATTAATGCCCAGCAGGGGCACATCCCAATGGGAAAGCTCGCGGGCTACCCGCAGGATAGTCCCGTCTCCGCCTATAACTATAATAACTTCTACCTCGTCGCGCCAGGAGGATATTTTGTTGGCAAAAAATTCTACCTCGATAACTTCTTCTCTGGGCAAAACCATAACAGAAACTCCGGCCTGCTCCAGGTATTCCACTACTTCGTCTACAATACGAGATATTTTTTCTTTTTCCCAGTTCGGGATAATACCAACTTTTTCCATTAAAACACCCCTTATAAAGCTGATAGCAAGTAAATACTTCCCGCCACTATTAATACAATCAAGGCAGCCCGCACGTGTTCATCTTTTATAATTCTTTCCCGGCCCGTTTTAAAATCAAGCGATAAATATATCTCCTGAAATTTCTTTTTTTCTACGTCGTATAAAAGTATCCCCGCCGGTTGAAACAAAAGGTAATCCAGCAGCAGCTCTTTTTTTTGGGAAACCGAGTTCAAGGAAGGAGTATCTTCCTTTTTTAAAGTAACCAGGTACGAACTGCGGTTTTTTTCTACCACAAAACCGGCCTGGTGGTTAAACCCCCTGCCTTTTCCATCCACGTTAATATTCACGGGTGCAGAGGGACGAACCTCCTGCAATTTATAACCCTGTTCCTGGAGCATTTCCAGGGCGGCTTTTTCCTTTTTGTTTAGTTCTTCCTTTTTCTTCTTCCGGGCCTTTTTACCACGTCTTACCCTGTCCTGTGCCCACCGGTAAAAATAATATCCACCGGCTATTAGAGCTATAATCAAAAAATCGTACCATTCCAAGCTTCGCCCCCCCTTTTTCCATGTTGCCCCGGGGCCGGTTCTTTTAACTGTAAATCAAAATCAACATCGCGTGAAGGCAGGGCCGGTATTTTAACTACATTTTTAAACGCTTCCAGAAGGGCTTTTCCTGTCACCACGCAGGTAAATAAAATACTCTACGTTTCCCTTTGGACCCTTAACCCCGGAAAATGCAACCCCTTCTAACACGTAACCCTGTTCCCGGGAAAAAGAAGTTATACTGTTCAAAACTTCCCGGTGAACCTCCGGGTCAGATACAACCCCCTTTTTGCCTACATCTTCCCTGCCGGCTTCAAACTGCGGCTTTACCAGGGCTACTATCTCTTTTATTCCTATCTTCGCCAGGACAGGTATGATTTTCTGCAGGGAAATAAAAGAAACATCTACGGTAGCTATATGCGGGGTTTCTTCCAGCTCCTCTAAGTCCAGGTAGCGGGCATTGATCCTTTCCAGGTTGATTACCCTGGAATCGCGGCGCAAACTCCAATCCAGCTGCCCGTAGCCTACGTCTACAGCATACACTTTCTCCGCTCCATGACACAGGGCAAAATGGGTAAACCCCCCCGTAGAGGCCCCTACATCCAGCACCACCTTGCCTTTAAAAGAAAAACCCAGTTCATTAAACGCACCGGCCATTTTCAAACCTCCCCGGCTTACATAAGGGTTACCGGGGGTGCAAACCTCCAGCTTTACTTCCGGCAAAAACTTCGTGCCCGGCTTTTCACATTTAACCCCGTTTACCAGGACCCTGCCAGCCATAACTTCCGAGCTGGCCCGGGTGCGGGTCTCAAAAAAACCTTTTTTTACCAGCAGGGTATCCAGCCTCTCCTTACTCACAGCGGCCTCCGGTAATCTTTTCCCGGCAAAAGTCAAGGGCAGAGCGGTAAATATTATCTTCATTAAGGCCATATATCTCCAGCAGTTTGTTGCGCGGCCCGTGCGGGACAAACCCTTCAATGCCCAGGCGGCGCACCGGTATGTTGAAACCCCTCTTCTCCAGAAGTTCCAGAAATTCGCTTCCCATGCCGCCGTTTAAAATATTTTCTTCCACGGTAATAACCCTGCCGCACCTGGCGGCGCGGTTTAATATAACCTCTTCGTCAAGGGGCTTCAAGAACCTGGCGTTAATTACCGCTGCCTGTATCCCCTGCCAGAACATCCTTTCCGCAGCTTTCAAGGAAGGATGTACCATGGTTCCCGCAGCCAGTATTAGCAGGTCTTCTCCTTCCCGCATTACTTCCGCCTTTCCCCAGGGCAGCAGACGGGGTTCGTTTAAATCCACACCTTCGCCAGCACCCCTCGGGTATCGGATAGCTATGGGGCCACCCCCGTAATGCAGGGCTGTTTTTAGCATGTGTTGCAGTTCATCTTCGTCCCTGGGGGCCATCAAGGTCAGGTTTGGAATATGCCCCAGGAAAGATATATCCATAATTCCCTGGTGTGTATCGCCGTCTTCCCCAACTATCCCCGCGCGGTCCACCGCCAGTACGGCGGGCAGTTTCTGCAGGCACAAGTCATGTACTACCTGGTCGTAAGCCCGCTGTAAGAAGGTGCTGTACAACGCCGCCACGGGCCGGTAACCTTCTCCGGCAAGGCCGCCCGCAAAAGTTACCGCGTGCTGTTCTGCAATGCCTACATCAAAAAACCTTTCCGGGAATTTTTCCGCAAACTTGTTTAAACCGGTACCGCTGCTCATGGCGGCGGTTATACCCACTACCCTTTCATCTTCCTCGGCCAGCTTCACCAGGGTGTTACCAAAAATCTCGGTGTAAGATAGGGCTTTTTTAGTAGACTCCGGTATCCCGTTTTCCTGGTTAAAAGGCCCTACGCCATGGAAAAAAGCGGGCTTTTCCTCGGCATAAGAATAGCCTTTGCCCTTTTTGGTAAGGGCATGAACCAGGACCGGTCCCTTCATCTTGCGAGCGCGGTAAAATACCGGCAGGAGGGAATTTATATCGTGGCCATCCACGGGACCCAGGTAGGTAAAGCCCAGCTCCTCAAAAATTATGCCCGGTACCAGGAAATACTTAAGGGCCCCCTTAAAACGGTCAGCAGAATCGGCAACAGAATCACCTATGGCAGGAATCCTGCGCATCATACCGTTAAGTTCTTCTTTAAGGCGGTAATACTTGGGATCCGAGCGCAGGCGTCCCAGATACTTGGAAATTCCTCCTACATTACGGTCAATGGACATGTTGTTATCATTTAACACTACCATCAGGTCAATTTCCATGTGCCCGGCGTGGTTAAGCGCCTCGTAAGCCATCCCACCGGTAAGGGCGCCGTCCCCAATAACCGCCGAAACATGGTAATCTTCCCCTTTTAAATCCCTTGCCCCGGCAATCCCCAGGGCTGCTGAAATAGAAGTGCTGCTGTGGCCGGTTCCAAATGCATCGTAACGGCTTTCCGACGGCCTGGGGAAACCGCTCAAGCCTTCCAGCTTCCTCAAGGTTCCAAACTGTTCCCTTCGCCCCGTGAGCAGTTTGTGGACATAACTCTGGTGACCCACATCCCAAACTATCTTGTCCCGGGGGCAATCAAAAATACGGTGCAGCGCCACAGTAAGCTCCACTACACCCAGGTTGGGAGCCAGGTGCCCCCCGGTATGGGAAACGGTTTTAATTAAAAAATCCCTTATCTCCCCCGAAAGTTGATTCAATTGACCAACAGTCAGCTTTTTCAGGTCCGAAGGATAGTTTATCTTCTGCAGCAGCTCCAATCCAGCGCCTCCTTACTTCTGGCTTCAGGCTGAAGAACCTTTGCCGGTAATCTTATGTATAATAATATCTTTTGTGGTTAATACACGGCCTACCGCCAGCATTATTTCCGTAGAACGGCGCAGAGCCAGGTGCTTGCCCCATGCCTTTCCCCCCACGGTTATGGAAGTTACCACCGCGGTCATAATTATACGGTAATAAAGCTCCATCTCCTGGGCATGCACCAGCTGCAGTACCAGCACAGCCGCTACTGCACCGCTTAAAATGCCGGTAATATCACCTACCACATCGTTGCAGAAATTAGCAACCTGGTCCGCGTTCCTGACCAGGAATACCCCTTTCTGGGCTCCAAAGATCTTGCGCGTAGCCTTGGAATTAAGGGGAGCTTCTTCTGCAGCCGCCGCTGCCGTGCCTATAGTATCAGACAATATACCAATAAAAATAATTATAAGCAGTAATAAAAGTGATAATACGAAAACTTCTATATTTTGGAGCAGCAGCTGGGAAATAAACCCGAAAAAGACGGCCAAAAAAAAAGTCCCCACCGTCATTTTTAATATCCATTTTATAGTGTCGTTTCGTTTAAATATCCGGTTATTTCCCATTTACTTATCAGTAATTTTTCACCTTCCTCTAAATAAAAAAAGATGCGTAAGTGACAGCCCCCCAGATAAACTTTGCGGCTTAGGTCCAGCAGGTTTTCCCAAATAATCCCCCGCCGTCACCGAACGGGCAGTTTCCTTTTAAGATTATTTCTGCCCCGTCACCGGAAGCAGTGCTGGATTGCCACTTAGCTCGCACTTTAATCCCTGGAGGGCCTCCCTTCGCAGGAACAGCCTAGGAGTTTTCCACCATAGGGCCTCTCTGCTCCCTAGCCTCTTTTGCAGAAGAGGTTTAAGACAGTCACTGACGCCCTCCACCACTTCCACTCAAGGCAGGCTACGCTGCACACAGCTTGGCACCGCATGCAGGTTCTTCCCAAGCAGTAACCCCGCCTTTACAGCGGCAGCCACCCACTTGGGTCTCCACGGAGATAGGGTCAACGCCTACATGCCTTTGTAGATCGCCCCATCTCCTTAACTCCCAGCACCGACCCCCGACTGGGCGTCAGCAGCCAGCACCAGGAACTTCATCGATGTGCCCTCAACGGATTTTTAGGCCCGTTTTCAGGA
>PWGO01000120.1 GCA_003554525.1 Syntrophomonadaceae bacterium
TAAAAATGGTTTTAACAAATTCCCACCGGGCAACTTTTATTATATTAAACCACTTCTTCTTCAAAACTATCACCCCGCTCCAGAACAGTCTGAACAAAAATATCATGCAGGGGTGGTTTCTTCATGTAAATTTCTTTAACCGTAAGCCTGGAAGTAATACACTGCAGCATTTCGTTGAGGCTCTGCCCGCCCCGGTAGCGGAAAAAAGCCCGGCCGCTGTCTACCTTGAGATCTGAAACCCCCTGCTTGCTCTCCAGGAAGGTAATATCTTCCTGGCGCTGGTAATAAATTTCTACTGAATATACGCCGTGTTCTTCCTTTATTTTATCTATAGGACCGTACAAAACTCTTTTACCCCGGTTGATCATAAATATGGACTGGCATAGTTCTTCTACCAGGTTCATCTGGTGTGCCGAAAGCAAAACAGTAGCTCCCTTATCTTTAAGTTCCTTTATTAGCTCTTTGAAAACATCCTGGTTAACCGGGTCCAAACCGGAAAAAGGTTCATCCAGCAAGACCAAATCCGGCTGGTGCAACACGGTGGCAATAAACTGCACTTTTTGCTGCATCCCCTTGGACAACTTTTCCAGCTTCTGGTTAGCATAGTCTTCTATTTCAAACCTTTCCAACCAGTGTAAGGCCTTTTTCCTCCCTTCCGCAAGAGAAACGCCTTTCAAGTCCGCCAGGTAAGTCAGGTTTTCCAGCCCCCTGGCCTCGTCATACAGGCCCCTTTCTTCGGGAAGGTAGCCTATACGGTTTTTTAGAATATGATTGCCAAAACTGTTCTTCCCGCCGCCGTTAAAAATTATTTCACCGGCATCAGGGGAGAGAATACCCATGATCATACGGATAGCCGTAGTTTTACCAGCGCCGTTAGGACCAAGCAAACCCATTATTTGACCTTTCTTTACTTCAAAAGATATATTATCTACGACGGCTTTTTCACCGAATTTTTTAAATAAATCGTTTACCTTGAGAATAACTTCCATATTTCACCTCTCCTTAACCACAATAAATTAAATAACGATTTCCCCTCCCGCTGCAAACTGAGATTGAATGCTAACCACACCCCTCTCGCCCCCGCCGGACAATCTCCCGATGCATCAGGTTTCTATTTTGTTGAACACAGAACTTCCCGCCACAAGAAATATTGCTATAAGAAAAAGTAGGACCCCGGCATCCACCAGGTTAAATAGCGATAAATCCAGGTTCATGGTTCCCCTCAGGAGGTTAACCCCATAAGTCATGGGGTTTAACCTGGTTACAGTTATAACCACCGGTGGAAGGTTGGAAATAGGAAAGATGGCCCCCGATAAAAAGAACATGGGCAGTATAAGGAAGTTCATAACCGTGGGAAAGGCTTCAAAATCGTCTACTTTAGCGGCAATAATATTTCCCAGCAAAGAAAATACCAGGGATATGGTTAGCATAACTACAATAACCAGAGGCACCACAACTACGTGACCCAGGCGGTAACCCATCAAGATAGTGCTTAGGGTAAATACAATAAGCCCCTGGAGTATGCTGGTAGTTGAACCTCCCAGGCTTCTACCAACCAGCAGCCCCGTTCTTGGTGCGGGAGCTACCAGCGTTTCCTTTAAAAACCCGAATTTTTTGTCCCATATTAGAGACATCCCGTTCATCATGGAGCCAAACAGTAAAGACATCCCGATGATACCGGGAGTCAGGTACTGGATGTAGTCGAGTTCCCCGGTTTGCTCAAACACGGGCCCAAAGCCCAGTCCCAGGGCCAGGAGAAACAGGGTGGGCTGTGCTATGGAGCCCATGATCCGGGGCCTGGATCTATAAAACAGTTTAACCTGCCTGATAAGCATGGTATATATTACTTCCAACTGGTGCTTCCCCCCAAAACCGGTGACATTTCACCGGAAACTTTGATGACTTTAGCCGTTTTAATTCCTGATGCTGTAACCGGTAATTTCCAGGAAAGCCTTCTCCAGGGAGCCGGTTCGAGTCTTTTCCATTATTTCCTGGTTGCTGCCTATGGAAAGTATGCGGCCCTTGTCTATGATAGCGGTATGTCGCGAAACCTTTTCAATTTCTTCGAGGTTGTGGCTGGTTAAAAAAATAGTAACTTTGTACTCCGAATTGACCTCCTCTATATGGTTCCAAAGAAAAAAACGCGTCTGAGCATCCAGGCCGGAGGTAGGCTCATCCAGGATAAGTATCCTGGGGTAATGCAAGAGTCCGCGTACAATTTCCACCCTGCGCTTCATACCCCCGGAAAAGGTTTTTACCAGGTGGTTCCTGCGTTCCCACAGGCCTATATGGTTGAGCATGGTTTCTATCCTGTCTTTCCTTTCCTTCCGGGGCACCTTGTAAAGTACGCAGTGATAATAAAGGTTTTCGTAAGCAGTAAGTTCAGTATCCAGGGTATGCTCCTGGAAAACAACCCCGATAGATTCCCTTACCCGATGCTCGTCTTTTATGACATCACACCCGTTTACCACGATTTTCCCCGCAGTGGGGCGCAAAATCGTGGTGAGGATTTTTATGGCAGTGCTTTTGCCCGCCCCGTTGGGCCCCAAAAAAGCAAAAATATCACCCTCCTGCACGGTAAAGGATATGTTATCCACCGCAGTAATACCGTTAAAATCCTTGGTCAGGTGGGAAACTTCAATAACTTTATCATTTTCAGGGTGGTTATCCGGGCGAGAAACGTTCCCCTGGCTGTTCATTCGTATTATCTTCTTCTCCTTTATTGTCAAGTGCAGCACTAATTTTAATGCCGGCAGGCCGAGGTGTCAACCATGAAGTATCAACCATGAACTTAAACCATGAACTGTCAACCATATTAAAATCAAAAATCAGAATTCAAACCTCTCCCCTGGCGCTTATTGGAAGTTAGAATTTGGAGGTTGGAAGTCAGGAAGTTATTGCCAGGGGGTGGTACTAACATTGGAGCCGAAAACATCTTCCTCCCCCTGGTGCTGATCGTTATACACACTTGCCCCTGGCAAGGCAAGTAGTGTTGTTCCCCTGGTGGGGGAGGAGTTAAAGGGGGAACTTTTAAGATCGGAGGGGAGCTGTAGGGTAGCGCTAGGGCCTAAAGCTAACTACATACGGAGCTATATCAGCTTCCTCTTCTTCTTTAATTTTTACTTTCATGGTAAAGTTTTCATAAGTATATACGGTTTCATAGTGGCCCCCCGAGGGATTTACATAGCTATCCTCCGGGGCCCCCATTTTTTCTTCTATATCTTCCAGCGTCATGTCCATCTCAAAATCCAACACCCTCCCGGAATAAACAAATAAAGAATCCAGGATAAACCCAGCACCATCGGATTGCTCTTCAAAATTCATGGTTAATTCCGGATATTCCAGGGTAACATAACCTTCATGTAAAGCCTCTCTATTTTCAGGTTCACCGTATACCTCAATTACTTCTTCCATTTGACTTTGGAACAGGTCCAACCCACTGTATTTTAGCGAGCCTCCGGATTCATAAATATAGTCACGATCATTTTCGGAGTCTGTACCGTTTTCTTCCTCCTCCAGCTCTTCCTCTACGGTCACAAATTCAGAGGCTACCCATCCTTCCCGGTCTTCTGCAGGGCAGTATATCTCCCACCATACGTAACCGTCTTTTTCCCGGGAATTGTCATGTTTATCTATAATTTCAATTTCTTCATTGTGTTCCAGTCTGGCAATTATATCATCATCAGGTTTATCTTCAGTACCTGGAGTTTTCCGCATATGCAGGTAACTACCCTCAACCGATACATAATATCTTTCTTCCTTTTCTTCTTCCTCTTCACCGTCATTTTTATCTTGATAAACCTCTTTCTCCCCCCCCGGGTCATCGTCTGTACCTCCGCATCCTGCAACCAAAAAGCCGAAGCTGGCTACAAAAAACACAAAAAACGCAAGCATTACCGTTCTCATAATTTACTTCACCTCCTTAATAACAGTTTTACCCGCCCCCATTACATGTTTTTAATATTCGACACAACCATAGCAAAATCCTCGTTTGACTCGTTCAAATAGATACTTTCTTTCTATA
>PWGO01000129.1 GCA_003554525.1 Syntrophomonadaceae bacterium
AGAAACCACCCCTGCATGATATTTTTGTTCAGACTGTTCTGGAGCGGGGTGATAGTTTTGAAGAAGAAGTGGTTTAATATAATAAAAGTTGCCCGGTGGGAATTTGTTAAAACCATTTTTAAGCCCTTTGGCTTATTTCTCCCCCTGGTGATAGCACCCGCATTGGGACCGAAAACATCTTCCTCCCCCTTAAAGGTCGGGCTAAATTGACTTTTGTAAATAAAAATTGTTATAATATTGACAAAATTAAAGGGCAATAACCCGGGCATTTTGTGGAAAGCTGTCATAATCTAAACTTACATACAAGGGGTTAGTTATTTGAAAAAAAGCGGGTATGGGAAAAAACAGATAATTCCCCTGTTGATTCTGCTGGTTATTGCAATAGCTTTTATATTAAGCTGGTCAGCGCCTGAGCATGAAAAATTACCGCAGGCGGAAAAAGGAGTCATTGATTTATCGGAGTGGAGTTTCCAGGAAGATGGTGTAGTAGAGCTTGATGGCCAGTGGGAGTTTTACTGGAACCAGCTTTGGTACACCGCAAATCATGACACACCGGATTCCGGGGAGCTAACGGGCTATTACTCCGTTCCTTCTATATGGAGCAATTACCTGGTAGATGGAAAAGAGCTGCCTTCGGAAGGATATGCCACTTACAGGCTAATAATAGAAACCGGAAAAGAAGAAGACAAGCTGCTGGGGTTAAAGATACCCTGGATGGGCACTGCGTATAACGCCTGGGTTAACGGAGAAAAAGTCTTTACCAGTGGCGTAGTAGGAACAAGTTCAGAAACTACAAGACCCCACTACGAAACCGGGGAAGTTTTTTTTAATAGTGATAAAAACGGCGAAATTGAGTTAATAATTGAGGTCTCAAACTTTCACCACGTCCGGGGAGGAATTTTTGACAGCATTGAGCTTGGAACTGCACAGCAAATAAAGAATAACCAGCTGCTTTTAACAGCCGGGGAGATGTTTCTTGCCGGAGCACTGTTTATAATCGGGCTGTATTACTTGTGTTTCTTTTTATTCAGAAAAAAAGAAAAAGCAATGATGTACATTGCTGGAAGTTCGTTGCTTTTATCAGTACGGGTTTTATTTACGGGAGACCATTTTATTAATAACCTCATGCCTGGTTTAAACTGGGAATACGCAATAAATATTGAGTACTTGATCATGAGCATCCCTGCATATTTCTTCATGAAATTTTACCAGGCTATTTTCCCCGAAGAAGTAGGAACTCTAAACCCTAAAATATGTGGAATAATTTTAATCGCGTATGTTATAACTATTGTCACTCTCCCCATGAGGATCAATTCGGTACTGCTGACCTATTTTATAATCTATCTTGTCTACTGTCTGGGGTTTATAACTTTTGCCCTGGTTAAAGCCTGTATAAGGAAAAAAGAGAATTCTTATATCGGGCTGGCTGGAAGTATTGTGTTTTTCATTACCATAGTAAATGATATATTATACGTTTTGATAATAGTAGATACAGGGTTCCTGGTCCCCTGGGGACTACTGGTATTTTTATTCTCCCAGGCCGTTATTCTTTCCAAAAGGATATCCCGGGCTTTTGATGAATCAGAAAGCTACTCGGAAAAGCTGCTAAATCTTAACCGGCTCAAAGACGAGTTCCTGGCAAAAACTTCCCATGAGCTTCGCACCCCCATAAACGGAATTATCGGGGTAAGCGAAGCGTTGATAAAAGGATCTGCCGGGAAACTTCCCCCCAAGGCCTCGGAAAACCTGGCTTTGATTGTTTCCAGTGGAAAACGCTTGTCCCGGTTAATCGACGATATTTTGGATTTTTCTAAACTTAAAAATAAAGATATTCAACTGGAAAAAAAGGACATAGACATAAGTCAGATGAGCCATGTAGTTGTAACCGTTGTCGGTTCCATGTTATACGGGGATAATAACGTGCGATTGACCAACGAGGTGCCCCAGAATATACCACTTGTTTACGGTGATGAAAACAGGATATACCAGATAATGTACAACCTGGTTGGGAATGCAGTTAAATTTACCAGGCAAGGCTATGTTAGAGTAACCGCCCGGGACAAAGACGAGCAATACGTAGAAGTTTGTGTAGAAGATACCGGAATAGGAATACCGCCTGAAAAACAGGAGGAAATCTTCAACTCATTCGAGCAAGCTGAAAACTCTATTTCCAGGGAATTTGAAGGCACAGGCCTGGGTCTTAGCATAACCAAAAAGCTGGTGGAGCTGCACGGGGGGACAATACATTTAGAATCGGAACCGGGGACCGGTTCTAAATTCTTCTTTACCTTGCCCAAAAGTAGAGAAAGCCTTCCTTCTTCAGGCATAAAAGAATCTCATGAAGAAATAAACGGCATCCAGTATATTCAGAATACTCAAGAAGCAAAAGAGCCGGGGTTAGGAATCCCCCCAGGGCCGGAAAATAGAGTAATGCAAGCAAATTTGAATGAAAGCAAAGATGAAGAAGAAAAAATAATTGTTAATACGGAGGTAAAAATCCTGGTAGTGGACGATGAAAAGATAAATGTCCAGGTAGTAGCAGACCACCTTGCACTTCATCAATTTTCCGTGGAAACGGCTTCAAATGGTATCGAAGCCCTGGAGAAAATTGAGCACAACAGTTACGACCTGGTCCTGCTTGATGTAATGATGCCCAAAATGTCAGGTTATGAAGTCTGTAAAAAAATCAGGGAAACATATTCATTGTACGAGTTGCCGGTAATCATGTTAACTGCAAAAAACCAGCCCCAGGATATTGTGGCGGGGTTTGAAGTGGGTGCAAATGATTACCTGGCAAAACCTTTCGAAGCCAGTGAACTTATAGCAAGGACAAAAACATTAATTTCCATGAAAAGCGCGGTGAAGTCAGCCATTGATAATGCGGTAAAACTTGGTGAAACAAAAAAACTGGCCGAAATCGACGGTTTAACCGGAGCCAGCAATAGAAGGCACTTGTTTGAAGTAGCGGCGTTTGAATGGGAAAGAGCCGTAGATAACGGGTTACCGCTTGCCCTGCTTATGGTGGATATAGACAACCTGAAAATTATTAACGATAATTACGGGCATTTAGCGGGAGATGAAACCATTAAGTTTGTGGCGGATAGAATCCACAATGCTATCAAGGGAAGGGATACACTGGGTAGATACGGGGGAGAGGAATTTTGTGTGATACTGCCTGATACCTCTAAAGACGCGGCTTTTATTATTGCTGAGAGGATTAGAAAAGAGATTGAGGATAAGAAAATACTGGTAGATCGGCAAGGAGAGATAAGGTGCACTGTAAGTATTGGTATTGCAGTTTATTCAGGAGAAGAAAAAGAATTCGTTGATTTAATTGATAAAGCGGATAATATGCTCTACCGGGCCAAGGATTATGGGAAAAACAGGGTGGAAGGATAACAACCCTTACCCCGGCAATTTTGGTAGTAAAGAGAAGGAGAATAACATATGGAGTTATTAATTTGTCTTTTTATTGGTGTTGGGTTAAGTGCCACATCGGGGTTTCGGCTTTTTATACCTTTTTTAGTTATGAGTGCCGCTTCACTTGCAGGTTACCTGGAGCTTTCTTCAAGCTTCGAGTGGATAGGCACCTATCCGGCCCTGGTTATTTTTGCTGTTGCAGCTGTAGTTGAGATCCTGGCTTACTTCTTTCCTTACGTTGACAATCTGCTCAGCGTTATCAGCGCTCCTGTCGCTGCTATTGCAGGTATTCTTATTACTGCCTCGGTGATGGTAGATTTTGATCCCATGTTAGCCTGGCCTTTAGCTGTTATTGCTGGTGGAGGGGCTTCACTTTCCGGTAAAGCAACCAGTTCCTTGCTTCATACCGGCTCTACTACTGTATCCGGGGGAGCGGCTAACCCTTTGCTTTCAATTGTGGAAACCGTTTACTCCATAGTTATGGCGATATTGTCTATACTGGTTCCCCTCCTGGCTGTTTTATTTTTAGCAATAATTATTTGGGCGGGGTTAAAACTGTTTAGAAA
>PWGO01000164.1 GCA_003554525.1 Syntrophomonadaceae bacterium
CTACTCAAGCCAAGTAAAAGTAAGTTAAGAGGCATGCTGCGCCTGCGGGGACGGTTCGAGCGTCACCGGAGCGAAGCGGAGGTCCGAAGGGAAGACGATGGAACCGTCCCCCTGGCGCAGTCCCCCTGGCGCAGCAGTGGATGCCTGAGTAGTTACGGTAATTTTAGACCTGTTTAACATTTGCCCCGGCCTTTTCATAGTATGACACAGAAAAAAAGGCCAGGAGGTAGATGAATATGCAAGTAAAAGGTTTTTTAAAACTGGCTCTTGCCGTGCTTTTGAGCATGAGCTATTTTGCTGGATGCGTTCTCCAGGAAAAGGAAGAAGAAAAAACCGTTTCCGTAGTGGTAACCCTTTCTTTTTTTGAGGATATGGTGCAGCGGGTCGGAGGAGAACATGTGGAGGTAAAAGCGCTGGTTCCGGTGGGGGTAGAACCCGAGGAATACGACCCCGGGCCCGGAGATGTGCGCGCTATAGAGGATGCGGAAATATTTTTTTACAACGGCCATAACATGGAGCGTTGGCTGTCACGGGTTATACCCGATTTTAAAGACAGGAGCGGTTATTACGCCCTGGCGGAGCAGGAAACCATAGAAACCATTTCCTTGCCATCAGGCCCTTTTGAAGGGGATCCCGATCCCCATACCTGGACGAAAGTTGGTAATGCCAAAAAATACTTGGAACGCATAGCTGCTGTTCTTTCCCAAGAAGACCCGGAGAACAAACAAGCATATATGGATAACCTGGAAAAATACCGCCGGGAGCTTAGGGATCTTGATCAGTGGATAAGAGATGAAGTAGAGAAAGTTCCTCGCGAAGAAAGAATACTTATAACCAGTGAACTCTGCTTCCAATATTACGCAAAAGCCTACGGTTTTAAACATGATGCTATATGGTCTATCAATGCACCTGAAGAAGGTTCCCCTTCCCAGATAACCCGGCTGGTGGAAGTAATTAAAGAAAAAGACCCTCCCGCTGTATTTGTTGAGAACCAGGTAGACCACCGTCCCATGAAACGTGTATCCAGGGAAACGGGGGTACCTGTTAAGGGAGTTCTTTTCTCCGATTCTTTAAGTGAACCGGGACAGGGAGGAGAAACTTACCTGGAAATGATGGAAAGTAATACCCGGCAGATAATTAAAGCGTTAAAGGGGGATTCATAATATGGAAAGCGCGGTTAGCTTAAATAACATTACTGTTTCCTACAACGGGCGTGCGGCTGTATCCTGGTTGACAGCGGAAATCCCCCGCGGTCAGGTAACCGCCGTGGTAGGGCCTAACGGTTCAGGAAAATCCACTTTACTTAAAGCTGTTCTGGGGCTTCTTCCACTTCAGTCCGGAACGGTGCGGGTTCTGGGCTTGCCTTTTTACCGGGTCCGGGACCGGGTAGCCTACGTACCCCAAAAAGAAGAAGTTGACTGGCATTTTCCCCTTCTGGTTTGGGAGGTAGTGGCCATGGGCCGCTGCCTCCCGGGCAGCCTGCTACGGCCTTTAAGTTTCCGCGACCGGTTCCTGGTAAAAAGATCCATGCAGTATTTCGGCATAGAATGCCTGGCCCGGAGGCCGATAGGGGAACTTTCCGGCGGCCAAAAACAGAGGGTGTTTCTGGCTCGCGCCATGGCCAGGGAAGCAGAGCTATACCTGCTTGATGAACCTTTTAACGGGGTGGATGCTGCTACGGAAGGAATTATTAAGCGCTGGATGAGAGAATTAAAGGAAAATGAAAAAACAGTCATCGTGGTGCATCACAAGTTAAATGAGATATACAGCGATTTTGACCGGGCCATGCTTTTAAATTGTCGGTTGATATCTTACGGACCTGTGCAGCAGGCATTGAGCAGTGATACTGTACAAAAGACATACAGTGAAAGCATGCCCCCGGTATTTACTTAAACCGGCCATTCTTGAATAGGTTCCGGCATTTAATAGAAAAAGGGGAGGGGGAAAGTCGTGCCTTACCTGTTTGAGCTCCTGATAGAACCTTGCTTGAATTATGAATTTATGCGTATTGCCCTGTTAACCGGTCTTGTCGTGGGAAGTCTTTGCTCGGTTTTAAGCTGTTTTCTGTTGATAAAGAGGTGGGCCCTGTTAGGGGACGCGATATCGCATTCTGTGCTCCCGGGAGTTGCTCTTTCTTACCTCCTGGGGTTGCCTTATTTTGTGGGTGCATTGTTTACGGGGCTTTTGTCTTCACTGGGAATAGGTTACCTGCAGCAGGAAACACGTCTTAAAGAAGACGCTTCCATGGGCATTGTCTTTACCGGGGCTTTTGCCCTGGGGGTGGCTATTATCAGCGTGGTCCGTGGCCAGGTGAACCTGTTTGATATATTATTTGGGAACATACTTACTGTAACCGGTGAAGATTTCCGCCTTACAGTAGTAACGGGGGTGCTGGTTTTGTTAGTAATCGTGGTATTTTACCGGGCCATAACTTTCTGGGCTTTTGATCCGGTGGGAGCGCAGGTTAGCGGTATACCGGTAAAATACCTGCATTACCTGATGATGTTGATGCTTACAGCGACTATAGTGGCTTCACTTCGCACCGTGGGCATTGTTATGGTTATATCCATGCTTATTACTCCCGGGGCTACAGCATACCTGCTAACTTACCGCTTGCCCTCCATGATATGGCTCTCCCTGTTTTTTGGAAACTTTTCCGCGGTAGGAGGACTGTATTTTTCATATTACTTTGACCTGGCTACTGGCGCGGTCATGGTTCTGGTGGCAACCTTTATTTTTATCCTCTCCCTGGTGTTTTCACCTTCGCAGGGGTTAATCCGCCGCATGAAGGACAATTTTAACCCTTCAAGCTAACCTGGTAATTTTTAATAAACTCTGCTGTTTTATCAAAAACCAGGTCTTTTTCCAGGTCCAGGGTAGCCACATGGTAACAGTTTTCCAGCCAGACCAGCGTTTTTTCCCTGGAGCCCAGCTCCTGGTATATATATTCTGCGTTGTAGGGAGGGACCAGTGAATCCTGCCGGGCAGCCATCACCAGCGCCGGTTGTTTAACCCAGGGTAATACTTTCCGGGTAGCTCTAAAAAGTTTAAAAAGTTCATGATAACCGGCGGTGGGAACTACATCGTAGGCTACTTCCCTGGCGTCAGGGTCCTTTATATTGTTGGCCAGACCGGGCATGGTTTTTACCACGTATTTCAGGAAACCGGGCAAAAACTCTTTTCCTCCTTTAACCATTATGGGGGAGCAGACGGGAACTACCCCGGAAATAAGGTGTGGGTGGAGGTAGGATAAAAACAAAGAAATGGTGCCCCCCATGGAGAGACCTGATACAAAAATTTTTTTACAGTGCTTGCTTAGTTCAAAAAGTCCTTCTTCAGCAGAAGCTATCCACTGCCGGTAAGTGCTTTGGGCCATGTCTTCTACTGAAGTTCCGTGGCCTTTTAAACGCACTCCCAGGGAAGTTATACCTTTTTTATGCAGGGCTTCCCCCATCAAGCGCATACTCTGGGGAGTGGAAGTAAAACCGTGCACCAGAAGGCATCCTTGTTTATCGGAGGCCGGGAAGAAAAATGGTTCCGCTTCCGGCAGCAGCTCCGTCTCAGGTAGCGGTTCTTGTTTGGTTTTAATAGATACCAATTATATCCATCCTTTATCAACCTATTTATACTGGTTTATTTATTTTCATGGTAACTACTCAGGTTTATGGTAACTTGACACCAGGGCCAACTTCTCATAAGGTGTCCCCCCCCCATCTTAATCTTCCCCCACGATGGAGGGAAGAAAAATGCCCGCGGCAGGGAAATAAAAATAACCCGGAGGTAGTAGCTATACTCCCTGTATCAAGTAGCACCCACATTAATGCCCCGACATCTTCCTCCCCCCTGGCGCTGATCGTTATACACACTTGACACCGGCAAAGCAAGTAATGTTGTTTTTGCTGGTAGTGTTGTTCCGCTGGCGGGGTGTGTCGGCTCGGGCTCGTATCGGTCGAGGGCCCACAGTTACAG
>PWGO01000053.1 GCA_003554525.1 Syntrophomonadaceae bacterium
CTCTGCTTTTCTATTCTGTACGGAATAGAAGGAATTTTAAGTTATTCATCGCTTTTTACGGATTTTTGATCATGTCTAGAGCCGTTAGGTATCTCCCTACTGGACCATATGAGATAACGACGTGGATCTCATTTGTAGCCGGAGTATCATTCACACTGATCGGTTTAAAGATAATATCTTTATTCTTTACTGAGGACTACATGACGAAATATTTTACGGATGTCTTTGAGGGATAAAGACCCAAAATAAAAAGGCATATCCCATCTCTATTGAGAAAAAAGTTAAACTATGAGAAAACTGGAGTGCAGTAATTAAAACTATAATCTCTTCTGTTAGCACTAACAAATGTAAAAAAGGATTAAAATGACGTAATATTTAACTAAGGAGCTTTATTTCTGCTATTTCATCTGATTCTGAATCATTAATCCTATTTCACCATCTCTCGACCAATGAATATAAATAATCTCTAGAACTTAGATAAAAATATGAAATCTAGGAATCTCAGGGAGATTCTCAATAACATTTACAGATCTAAGATAAAAAGTAAAAATACAATGCAAAATCTAGAACATCTGAGAAAAACCCAATGGTTGTCTAGATCTGAAATTGAAGAATATCAATGGAATAAATTGGTATGTTTGTTGAGATATGCAAAAAAAAGGGTTCCTTATTATAAAAAACTACTAGAAGATATAGATTTTAAAAAACTAGATAAAGAGGAGTTTAGGAAGATCCCTTTTTTGGATAAGAAAAGAATCAAGGATAATTTTGACGATATTATCTCTGAAGGATATGAAGAATCTGACCTGAAATATAATTCAACTAGTGGTTCAACCGGAGAAAAATTAAATTTCTATAAAGACAAAAAGAGGATCAAAAAAGGAGATCACCTAAGACCCGCCACAAATCTAAGGAGCTGGGAATGGGCCGGAATAGATATATGGGATAGAAAGATAAAATTATGGGGATTACATCCGGATATACCTAGATCCTTAGATTTGCAGGGTAAATTATCCGATTGGCTAAAAAATAGAAAATTCTTATCCGCTTACGCTTTGAAAGAAGAAACTATGGAAAAATACAGAAAGAAGATAAACAGTTATCGGCCGAGATTGATTATCAGTCAGCCCTCAGTCATGTATACATTCTCTAATTATCTGATGAATTCCGGTCTTGAAATCCATAAACCTGAAGGGGTCACTTTGTCTGCTGAAACCCTTTATCCTTACCAGAGAAAAGCTATCAAAGACGTTTTTGATTGCGAGATATTCAACAGATATGGCTCAAGAGAATTTGGTGATATAGCTCACGAATGTGAAAAGCATAACGGTCTTCACGTCTACTCAGAGAGAGTTTTTTTAGAGGTCATAGATGAAGATGGTGATCCATGCGAACCTGGAGAGTTGGGAGAGTTAGTGGTTACGGATCTGGATAATTATGGATTCCCGTTCATTAGGTATAAAATAGGTGATATTGCGATCAGAGCTGAAGATGAATGTGACTGTGGAAGAGGACTGCCTTTGCTCGCAAGTATAGAAGGAAGAACATTTGACGTCGTGGTTTGTCCTAATGGGAATCATCTAACGGGGACCTTTTGGACTATTCTACTGAGAGAAAGGATAGATGGTATCCATGATTTCAGATTGATCCAAAAAAGAAAAGATAAGATTAAAATCGAAATAGTAAAAGATGATAGATTCGACAAAAAAGAGGAGAGAAAGTTATTGAAAATAATTTCTCAAAAATGCGGTGAAAGTATGGATATGGATTTGATTGAAGTCGATAGGATAGAAAACGAGAGATCAGGAAAAAAGAGATTTGTCGTATCCGATGTAGATATTTATTGATTAAAGAAAACATTATTTGGATCTAGAATACGATTACAATTATCAATGGATTTTCACATTTTGTCCTCATTTTTTCCTGTAAGTTTTCATGATAAAATCATATTCTTCTTTTTTGATTCCTTGTATAGCGAACATCGCTCCAAAATAGATGGCTGCTCCTAAAGGTATCAGTAAAAGGAAACTCACCGTAGTGAAGTGTGAAAGCGCTAGAAGTGTTGAAAACATCAAAACCGATGAGAGCAGTATTTTGAAATATGGTCTGAGTTGGATGTTTAAGTCTATATATTTGTTAGCTACAGCGAAATAGATGATAGTTGTGAACGAGTATGAGATAAGAGTGGTCATTATTGCTCCGAGTATCCCGATATAAGGTATCAAAATCAGGTTGCCTCCAAAGTTCAAAAAAGCGGCAGTGGTTTTTACCGTCCCTACCGTTTTCATCTTTTTTTCTAGTATCAGGACTATATTGTATATTTTATAAAATATGTAAATTATACCGAGAAGTGCGGTGTAGATAGCAATAGATGAGCCTTTTCTCGCTATTTCAGGTGTAGATATCAGAGCAGTTATTTCCCGATGGAAGAGTAAAGCTCCAAACAAATATGGGATACTGAAGACGATCAGGTATTTTAAAGAAAGCTTGAGTACGCTCTTCACTCTTTTTGTTTCTCCCTCATCGTAATACTTGGAAAGTGTGGGTTTCAGCACTATATATACAGCTTCGGCCATCATAAAGGGTAGAGCTTTACCTATCTGGTAAGCAGGACTATAATATCCAACAAATGCAGTTCCTAGGAAAAATGCTATCAAATATCTATCAGATGAAGACATCACCCAATAGGATATACCTGAGGGGATCGTGGGGATTCCATAATTCAGGTATTCTCTCGTCCTCGATAATTTGGGAACGTGTATTCCAAGTCTCCTAGATAGATTTGCAGTTAAAACTAGAAATAAAACAGTTCTGATTATAAGTACAGCAGCAAGGGCACCGAATAAACCATATCCAGCTATCACCAAAAAAGAAGCGAGAAAAAGCTCAGCATATCTCGTTATTACTCTCACGATAGCGTAGGTTTTCATCTCTCTGAAAGCCCGATAGACCCTCATAAACAATTTATCGAAGGACCAAACTATCAAGGTCAAAGCTACGAACCTTACAACAAATTGTTCTCCGTCGAAAAAGAGGTCGGCTAGAAAACTTGGGAACGTGAATAGAGCGATGGAAAATGGTAGGATTATAAGGATCGTCAAGAATACTAATGAGGAAAAATCTTTTCCTACATCTTCAGTACCTTTTGACGGAAAAATCCTCGGAACGGCAGAATCGAGCCCGAGAAGGATTATAGGTACTACTACAGATATCGTAACTCTTGCCTGGACCCAGAGACCATAACCTGAGGCTCCGAGAGTTCTAGTCAGTATAGGGATCAATATGATCCCTGAAATCGAGATAAGTATTTTAGAGAAGCCTATGATGCCAATGTCCTTTATTGTCTTTTTAAGACTCATCGCTCACAAATCTTCACAGAAGGTTCAAAGTTTTAAATGTTACTTTTTCTTTACTAATAAATCGATTTTAAGGCTACTTTTAAATAGTTTCTTTATATAGAAACTACCAGACATGGGAAAAAAAGTACTTATAGTTATCAACAACCTAAAATTGGGTGGTGGTGCCCAAAGAATTGCCGCCGAAGTCGGCTCTAGACTGAACGATAGAGGTCACAAAGTTTCCTTTTTCACTATCTATCGTGAAAGACCTATGTACGATTTTAAAGGTGAATTGATCGACCTTGGAGAGGAAAAAAGATCATCTTCACTTAAAATATCTGAAAGTGTCATCAAAGCGGCAAAAAAGTTGGGGGATATCACCGAAGAGAGAGATATCGATACTGTAATCTCTTTCTTGATGGAGGGGAATTTGAGTGCTTTGTTGAGTAAAACTCTATTCAGCGCTAGTTTTAAACTCATCGTATCTATGAGAAACAATCCGCTACATAAAAAGAAAAGGACTAGATTGCAAATAAAATGGTTATATCCAAAGGCCGATAGAGTGGTGGCTTTGTCTAAGGGGGTCGAACAG
>PWGO01000169.1 GCA_003554525.1 Syntrophomonadaceae bacterium
GGTATGGTTTTGAATAAGGAAGCTGTGGTATAATGGTCATAGAAAAAGTATGTCTCCTTATGGCCGGTTTTGTTGGTTAACTAAACCATACCACAAGGGGCATACTTTTTCACTATTTTTTATGTGGGGTCTTTTTTAAAAACCATCGCAAAGCGATTTCGTTCTTCTTTTGTCTATACTTTATGATCCTATTTAAGATTGCAGAGCGGGGCTGCTGACGAGATAGCCAAGTTAGCCGATCAAGAAGTTCTGTTTGTAACGTCGCTTTTTGATTTTTCAAATTGCACAACGTATACACTTGTAGTTAAAAAAAGTTATTATCATTACCACCGTTGTCTTCGTCATTTTCTCCAGGCAAAGCCTCCTGTTCATCTTCTTCCGGTTGTGGCGGGGCAAGATCATATTCTTCCGGCTCCACTACCACTTCTTCCTCGCCATTGCTTAACTTGACTTCAGAAATGTAAAAGCCGTATCCATCTTCCACTGCCATATCTACTTCATCCTGGCCTACTTCCTCCCAGGGACGAAATTGCAGGCGCACCCCCGTCTTGTTCCCGGCTATATCAAGTTCAAAGGGGGTTTCTACCGCCTGAAGCTGATGCCCCTCCAGGTGAAACAAGTGATACCAGGCAAAGTTTCCCTGCTCACCATAAAGGCCAATGTAATTCATGCTATCCATGGGGCTTGCATTTTCATGGCTGTCTTCGTGTTCTACAGTTATTCTGTCAATGTACCATCCATGCTGCTCTACCCGGAAAGCATCTTCAGGTTCCCCCCAGCAAACTCTCCTCTCCTCAGTTACCCCGGCCTGTCCGTTGCCGGAGAATACGGGCTCGTTTCCTAAAGCTTCCACCGCCAGGGGAGCTAAAACCAACAAAAAAACAACTACCGACCCTGCAAGTACAATTCTACCCCGCGGATTTATTATTTTTCTCATTTTTCACAACTCCTTTTCCGCCGTTTTATTTTGATTCGGGCGTTCTTTTTTCTTTTTTGTCGTTAATTGTAACTGCATCAATCTTTGATTAATAATTTTCTGCAAAATCATCCCTGACTCCTTCCGCGGACACTAACTTCTTTCAGGCGGCAGCCGGGTATTTTTTCTTGGTTAAATAATAATTGCCTGGATTATATTGGCATAATATTGGTAATAAAAAAATTATTACTAATTGGTTGACATGTCTGAATATTTATTATAAACTATAATGGTTTTAGATAATCGAATTTTCAAAAAAAGGGAGGTGATAGATGGGTAACTCAACGGGAATAAAGGCGGGTAAACAGGTGGTGGTGAATTAAATCAATTATTTTGAAAGGAGCGTGTTTGTAGTGAAAAAGACATGGATAAAAATATTTGCTTCTTTGACTATAATTTTAATGTTGTTTTCCCTGGCTGGAGCTTCTGCAGCTGAAGCCTGGTGGTGGGGAGGTGGAGGAAATAATAATCCTTCTAATAAAAACCCTGTAGTATTTGTTCACGGGTACCTTGATAAAGACATGGTTGTAAAATCCAACTTTGACGACATGATTTCTTACCTGGACAATCAAGGCTGGAATTCCCATGAACTTCACGCAATTCAATACTCCAATGTAGTTGGATGCAACATCAACAACGCCTATGAATTGCAAAGTTTTATAAACAACCTGGGCTACAATGAAGTGGATATAGTGGCACACAGCATGGGTGGCCTCAGCACCCGCTACTACATGCAAAACTTGGGTGGGCACAACAACGTAGGCTCCGTGGTAACGCTGGGCACCCCGCACGACGGCGTTGTTATGGCTAACCTGGCCCCCGGGGCAGGCGCAGACCAGATGAGACCCAGCAGCAACTTCCTTAACAATTTAAACAGCGGTAATATCCCCCCCGGTTGGGGAACCGATTACACTTCTATATACTCTTATTCTGACCCAGTAGTGCCCTGGTACAGGTCACGTCCGGACGGATGGAACAATATTGGCGGTTGGTTTGGCTTACACATAGGCATGTTGAGCAACAGTTCGGCAATGTGGCATGTTCAAAATAATCTGACCCAGTAAAAAAAATACGTGCAAAACACGTTTAAGATCTTTGTTTTTAAACAAAAACATTTAATAAGTTGACCACCCATAGGCTTACCAGGTTTTCACCGGAAAGAACTCAGGCCAGGGTGAAGCCAAATAGCCTGGAGGGTGGTCAACTTTTTCCCTACCCCATTATTATAAAAATTTATTAAACGGTCAACCTGTTGGCTTATATTTGTTATTATTAGAAATTATTTTATATTTTTTGTGCCCCCCCCCTTAAAAAACTTTAAACCCAAAACAAATTAAATAAAGGAGTCTGCCCGGTAGCGTAGAACTTTATAAAAGTGTGTAATAAGGCCGGGAGGTACCAGGTAGCAAAGACTAAAAGCAAAACCAGGGGAAAACCCTCAACTTTAACTCCTCCCCCTACAGAGGTAAAATTATCTAATGCAAGGAGTAAAACAGAATGCAAAACCAACCAGTGGTACTTATCCCTGCATACAATGAAGCACCTCGTATCGGTTCTGTGCTTGAGGTGGTCTGCAACTACCAGAGGCAGCCGCGGGTCGTGGTCATAGACGACGGATCTACAGATGACACTTCCGGGGCGTGCCGGCATTATCCCGTGGAAGTAATTTCTTTACCGCAAAACCGGGGTAAAGGAGCCGCCCTTCAGGCCGGGATAGATTATACAGGTACAGCTGATTACTGGCTGTTTGTCGACGCCGACCTGATAAATTTCCGGGTAGAGCACCTGGAAAGCCTGTTTCTTCCCCTGCAAAAAGAAGGAGCAGCCATGACAGTAGGAATATTTAAAGGTGGAAGAACCATTACGGATATGGCGCACCGTTATTTTGGAATACTTAACGGCCAGAGAGGGCTTAGCGGGGAATTTGTTGCTTCACTTCCCGACCTTTCATGGGCCCGCTTCGGGGTGGAAATTTTCTTGAGCAAATACGCTAATTACCAGGGCTTTCCTGTAGCTTATCCCTATTTGCCGGAAATGACACACCACACCAAGGAAGCAAAATTCGGGTTTTGGAAGGGATTCCCTTACCGCCTGCAGATGTTTAAAGAATGCCTGTATTCCCTGTTCAACTGGAAAAAATACTGCAAGTAAAAATTAATTCTTCAGATTTCTTCACCGTAAATGCTGACCTGGTTTCTACCCTTTTTCTTGGATTGATACATGGACCTGTCTGCAAAGTTTATTAGCGAATCTATATCCCGGGCATGCTCCGGGTAAGAAACTATACCCATGCTTACAGTAATATTAAGGTTTTTATTTTCGTATTCCATATTCGTTTTTTCTATGGTCTGTCGCAGCCTTTCGGCGTAAACCATGGCTCCTTCAGGGTCCGTTTCCGGGAGATAAATGATAAATTCTTCTCCTCCGTACCTGGCCAGGACATCAATATTGCGGGATTGAGCCCTGGCTATTTCCGCTACTTTCATCAACACCAGGTCCCCCAACTGGTGACCGTAAGTGTTATTGAAATCCCGGAAATAGTCTATATCCATCATTATAACGGAAAGAGCCTGCTGATTACGAAACGCCCTTTCTATTTCATTTTGCAGAAGCAGCTTGAAATGCTTCAACGTAAATAACCCGGTAAGGTCATCGGTTATAGCCTGCTCGTACAACTTGGCGTTTTCTATGGAAATAGCAGCCTGTCCCATAATGACTTCCAGCACCCCCAGGTCCTCTTCAGTGAACACATCGGTAGACAGATTGTTTACCAGGTAGCAAGCCCCCTTAACCTCGTTTTGATACTTGATAGGGACGCACATTACTGACTTTAATTCATGGTTTACTACTGTTTCACACCGGGAATACTTTTCATCTTCCAGGGCATTGGCAGTTAACACCGGCTCCTCGCACTCCACTACTTCCTGGACTATCCTGCCGGATACCACGTCTTCGCCGCCGTAATCCCGCTCCAAACCCTTTCCGGCCCGCACTTCCATTTTGCCGGTTCTTTCATTTTTCAAAACCAGGTATCCTTTCTGGGCACCGGCAACTTCTATAGCTACTGAAGTTATTTTTTCCAGGAGTTCCTCCAGCTCCAGCAGGGAACTGATCTCCCGGCTTAATTCAATAATGGAAAGCAGCCTTTGAGCGTAACCCAGGTCGCGGGTAAACCTTTCTTCGGTGGAGATAATATAATTTTCCAGCCCCAGGGTAGCGGCAGCCCTGCTTTCATAAAGCCTTGCTCCAAGCTTCTTGAACATACGGTAAGCTTCTTCTATCTTGTGATGAGCTTCCCCGTACCGCCCCGTATACCTTAAAAATTGACCGTATTCGTATAAAGTCCTGGCCGCTTCGTACCTGCGCTTGTGCTTCCGGTTGTGCTCCAGGCTGTTGCGGTATAGTTTATCCGCCTTTTTATTTTTACCCAGGGCAAACGCTTCCCTGGCCGCTACCCGCAGGGAAACCCCGTGGTGAGTTGGCCACCCTTTGGTACCCTTCAGGGCTTTGGCTACTACTTTTCTTATATTTTTTAACTCCCGCCCTTTCTCTTTATGGCTTAACTTACTGTTTATGGCATGATAGCGGGAAATGTAAGCATCTGCCAGATAAGGATAAAGTAAAATGGTGTACTGTTCCAAGAAAAAATTGTTTTCCTTTAATTCTCGTGCTATTTCAAAATGTTTTATTGATTTGTCCACTTCTCCCTTTTCCAGGAGAGTTATAGCCAGCTCGTTGTTGGCGGAGCAGTAATTAAACCAGTGCTCCACTGAAGCGGCAAATTCAACCGCTTCTTCCCCCCACTCCTGGGAAGCCTTCAAATTACCTGTTTCCCGGTAATAGTGTATATTATAAACGGAAGCCGCTCCCCGGCAGTAGGTGTCCCCGCAGCGAGTACTAAGCTCCAGGTAATAATCATTAACATTTTTCATCCTTTCGTAGTTCCCCGTGTAGTAATAGCAATGAACTATCCCGTTCAGGCTCATCCTGGTTTCTTTTATATCACCTATGCTCTGAAACATCTCCAGGCTCTCCTGGAAGTACTCCAGCCCCTTGTCATAATCCCCCTTCCATTCACATAAATAACCCATCCACTGGTAATACCGGGCTATACCCCAGGTATCATTTAATCTGGCTTTAAGCTTCATTCCTTTTTTATAATACTTCTCCGCCACACTAAAAAAACCCAGGCCCATGAAAACACTGGCATAGGCTCCCAAACCCAGGGCTTTCTCTTTAGACGGCCCCATCTTGCTTTCCGCCAGGTTAATAAACCGCAAAACGGAATGAAGATGCATTAATCCATCGCTTAAAGTATAAACCCAGGCCATGCAATAGAAAAACGGAAATATTTCTTTGTAGAGGGAAGCATCTTTGCTTTCTTTTTTGCGGTCGTAATACACTGCAAAAACGGTATGCCACCCACGAATTAATGCCTCCCGAAGCAGGCCCAAAGTTTTTTGGAAATTGTTTTCCGGCAGCTTTTCACCTAAAAGTTTCAAGCCCTGCCGGACATAATTCTGGCAGCTAATCCAATCTCCCTTGTTTAAAAGCGCCCTGGAGATTTTTTGATAACCCCTGAGCAGGACTTCCCTATCGTCGGTGTGACGTAAAATATTTTCAAAAACTTCCCTGGCGCTATCATTTTCCCCCATGTCAAGATAAACGTCACCTTTGTTTTCCATTATTTCTACCCATTTCTCTGCCCGGGTGTAATCCAGCTGTTCCATAAACCCGGCCGCTTTCTGGAGGTAAGATAGAGCCTCTTTGCTGGCGTAGGAATCTTTAGCTTTAATGCCGGCTAAACAACAATACTCTATGGCTTTTTCCTTTTCCCCGGCTTCCGAGAAATGGTGCGCCAGGTCAAAATAAACTTCGTCAAGCTGTTCCCGGTATCTTTCCTCCAGCAAACCGGCAATATCTAAATGAAGTTCTCTTTTTCGGGCTCCTGAAAGTTTTTCATAAAAAGTCTCTTTTAAGCGCTCGTGTTTAAAAACCGTTTTTCCTTTTGCAGTATCATGGTAATTTAAAATCTGTTTTCGGACCGCCTCGTCAATTATCTCAATCACTTTTTCTTCTTCCAGGCCGGTCAGGGCGGCCAAAAATTTAATATCAAATTCTTTTCCAATAACAGAAGCCACGGAAAGAAGGTCGACTTCTTCCCGGTTTAACAGGGAAATCTGTTCCAAAAGTATATCCACCAGGCCCGATTTAATTTCAAATTGCTTCAGGTCCCCCTGGCCAAGAATCCACCTTCCATGCTGTTTTTCCACCAGCCCTTTTTCCAGCAGCTGTTTTAGCAATTCCATGCCAAAAAGAGGATTACCACCGGTTCTTTCCATTATATAATAAGAGAGTTCCTCTATGCTCTCCACCTGCTCCCCCATTAAGCGGGCAAGATAATCTTTCATTTCTTCTTCATTAAAAGGCAGCAGCTCCAGCTCGGCAAACAATACCTTGCTTTTCCTGGATTCCTCTAAAAGCACCTGCATCCTGTCTTTTATTATTTCTTCTTCTTTCCTGGATACTAAAACCAGCAGCACGGGGCGTTCGTTAATACGGAAAGACATCTCCCGGAGCAGTTCAAAAGAGTCATCATCCGACCACTGCAGGTTTTCCAATACCATTACCAGGGGATTATTCCGGCACCCCAGGGCAAAAAAGAAATCGGAAACCACCATGTGGAAGCGCTTGCTTTCCCGGTCCGACTCCAGTTCTACCAGGGGAGGCATTTCCTCAAAAAATTGTTGTGCCGCGGGGCTAAAGCGAGTCATAACGCGGCCCAGGTCTCCTACCGCTTTTTGTATTTCCATTTTTACTTCTTGCTGACGGTCCAGGGGATATTTACTAAAATAGCTTATAAAGTCATTCAAGGCCTCCTTAAAAGGTGCATAAGGTTCCCTTTCTTTCCCGGAAAAACATCTTCCTTCGATATACACGCCCTGGTTTTCCAGGACAAAATCACGGAACTCTTCAATTAACCTGCTCTTACCGACACCCGCCTCTCCTTTTACCACGCAAATACCGCCTTCTCCCCTGCTGGAACGGAAAAAAGATTGTTTTAGCTGAAAAAGCTCCGTTTCCCGGTTGACCAGGGGCGCCCGGGTATTTATACTCCATACTTTCTCACCGGTTCCGGGTAAAAAATCAACCTCTCCCAGCCGGTATTTTTCCAGGTCCTTTAATAAACTGGCAGCACCCTGGTACCTTTTACCCGGTTCTTTTTCCAGCAGCTTTATTACTATCCTGTCCAAAACAGACGGCACTTCAGGGTTTGTGTGGGAAGGGGGCTCTGGGGCCATGGCTATATGCTGGTGTATAATGGTAATAAGGTTGTCGCCGTAAAAGGGAACTTCTCCTGTCAACATCTGGTATAATATAACCCCCAGGGAATAGAGGTCGCTTCTTTCATCTACATTTTTTTTCACCGCACCACTCTGTTCCGGGGGCATGTAGTAAAGAGTGCCCGCGATGGTATCCGCATCCTGCCAGGAAAATTCTTTTAAACGGGCCAGCCCAAAATCTATCAACTTGACTTCCATTGAGCTGTCCCGGTACCCATAATTTCTTTTAATCAATAAATTGGCGGGTTTTATGTCGCGATGAAATACACCTTCCTGGTGAACCTGCTGCAGCATCCATGCAACCTGATAAACTATTTCCACCGCTTTATCTGGCTCCAAGTATTTTTCTTTTTCCAGGAGCTGTTGCAGGCTTTCCCCTTCCACATATTCCATCACCATGTACCGCATGTCTTCAATTTCATTAATTTCGTATACTTCCACTATGCCGGGCACACTAAGGCGCGAAATAGCATTGGTTTCATTGCGGAAACGTATCAGGTCTTCCCCCCTGCTGGAAGTAACCCGCTCTTTAAGTACTTTAACCGCAACCTTGCGCTTTTCCCGCAGGTCATGCGCCAAATAAACCCGGCTTAACCCGCCCTGGCCAATTTCCTCCAGCACTTCATAGCGCTTGTTTATAACTTTTTGGCCCAGTTGCGTCATGGCTTCACACCTTCAATTTATTTTCCAACGTAATTATAAGCCTGGTTTTATCTTTAAACATGTAAATAAACCGGCAAATCTTATATTTAAAATATTCTACATAATTAAATTTCTCCACATCTTTTTATCTTCCTTTCTATTGGTAACAATTTGTATTATTTTACATGCGACAAAAGCCCTGTAACTTTCTAACCAAATTATTCGCCGTATACGCTTACCCGGTTTTTCCCCTTCCGCTTGGATTGGTACATGGCCCGGTCCGCTGCCGAAATTAACGAATTTAACTCTGTAACGTGATCCGGGTAAGTAGCAATTCCCTGGCTTACAGTAACTTTTAAAACCTGTTCTTCGTGTTTTAGTTCTGATTCTTCTACCGCCTCCCGCAGTTTTTCCGCGTAAACCCGGGCTCCCTCTACTCCCGTTTCGGGCAGAAAAATTATAAATTCCTCTCCCCCGTAGCGGGCCAAAATATCTATGCTGCGGGACCTGGTTCTGGCGATTTCCGCCACTTTCATAAGCACCAGGTCCCCCAGCTGGTGGCCGTAAGTATTGTTAAATTGCCGAAAGTTATCTATATCCATCATTACTACCGATACCTGGCGCTGGTGGCGGATTGCTTTTTCTATCTCGTTCTGCAAAAGAAGTTTGAAATGTTTTAAGGTGAATAGCCCCGTAAGATCATCGGTTATAGCCTGCTCGTACAGTTTGGCGTTTTCTATAGATATAGCAGCTTGCCCCATAATAACTTCCAGCACTCCCAGGTCTTCCTCGGTAAAAACATTTGTTGACAGGTTGTTTACCAGGTAACACGCACCTTTAACCTCGTTCTGGTATTTTAAGGGGACACACATGATGGATTTCAGCTCATTTTTTACTACACTTTCAAAACGGGAAAATTTTTCGTCTCCCAATGCATTGGAAGTTAGCACTGGCTGTTCGTATTCCTCTACCTCTCTGACTATATTACTGGACACCATATCCCGGTCCCCGTATTCCTGGTCCAAACCCCTGCTGGCTTGCACTTCCATTTTCCCCGTCTTTTCATTTTTTAAAATTAGAAAACCTTTCTGGGCCCCGGAAACCTCTATGGCTACCGAGGTGATTTTATCCAGCAACTCTTCCAGCTCCAGCAGGGAACTGATTTCTCGACTCAATTCAATTATGGAAAGCAGCCTCTGCGCATAGCTTAAATCGCGGGTAAACCTTTCCTCGGTGGAAGTAATATAATTTTCCAACCCCAGCATGGAAGCTGCCCGGCTTTCGTACAGTTTCGCCCCCAGCTTTTTAAATATACGATAGGCTTCCTCCAGGTTTTCCCGGGCTTCTCCGTGATGTCCGGTATCTTTCAAAAAAACACCGTATTCGTAGAGGGAACGCCCTGCTTCGTAATTCCGTTTATAGTACCTGCCGTAATCAATACTGCGCTGGTACAATTTCCTTGCTTTTTTATTGCTCCCTTCTAAAAACGCTTTCCTTGCCCCGGCCCTTAATGCTGCTGGACGGTGAGCAGGCCACCTGCGAGTAGCAGCCAGGCCCCTGGAAACTGTTTCCTTTATTTTTCCCTGATGCTGCTTTCTTTCTCTTTCCCCCAGCTGCTCATTGAGCACTAAATAGCGGGAAATGTAGGCATCAGCCAGATAAGGATATACCAGCACCGTATACTGCTCCAGGAAATTGTTGTTCTCCTTTAAATATCTTGCTTCCTCCAGGTGCCTTACCGACCTGTCTATTTCTCCTTTCTCCAGTAGGGTAATACCCGTTTCAATATTAGCTGAGCAGAAATTAAACCGGTCTTCTGCGCCGCGGGTTAACTCGATAGCTTCCTCCCCGCATTCCTGTGAAGCTTTTAAATTGCCGGTTTCCCGGTAATAATGAATGTTGTAAATGGTTGCAGCACCCTGGCAGTAAGTGTCTCTGCTGCGGACACTCAGCTCCAGGTAGCGGTCGTTAACTTCTTTCATGCGCTCGTAACTGCCCGTGTAATAATAACAGTGCACTATCCCGTTTAGACACATGCTTACTTCCTTCATGTCGCCAATATTCTGAAACCTTTCCAGGCTTTCTTTAAAATACTGAAGGGCCTTTTCATAATTCCCGGCCCATTCATGAAGGTAACCCCTCCACTGGTAATACCGCGCTATACCCCACCTGTCATTCAGTTTTCCTTTAAGTTTCATGGCCTTATTTAAATATTTTTCCGCCGGCCCGTAGAATCCCAGTACCATATGAAGAGTAGCGTACGTATCAATACCAAAGGCTTTTTCCCTGGAGAGGCCTAAATACTTTTCTGTCAAATTAAAATACCTGATAGTAGTGTAAAAATACATGTCCCCCCTGCTGAGGGCATAAGCCCAGCCCAGAAAATAAAAAAGAGGGTACATTTCCTTAAAACGGTGAGCTTCACGGCTTTCTTTTTTAAGATCGTAGTAAAATGAAAAAACGCTGCGCCAGATGCGAACCAGAATTTCCCTTCCCAGGCCCACATTTCTCTGCCAGTTATTTTCCGGCACCTTTTCCCCCAGCAACCTCAGGCCATGGCAGGCATACCTGGGACAGTTAACCCAGTCCCCTTTGTTATAATAAGCCCTGGTAATTTTTTGATAACATCTTACTTTAGTCTTATTATCCTCGACACCTTCCAGAATCTTCTCCAAAACCTCTACTGCTTCATCGTTATAGCCCATGGCCAAGTAATTTTCACTCATGCTTTCCAGGGCCCGGTACCATTCTTCACTTTTATAGTAACCCCCTTCTTCCATTAAATCTACTGCTTTATGTAGATATGAAAGAGCCTCTTCCCCGGCATAAGACTCCCCTGCTTTTAACCCGGCCTGGTAACTGTAATATATAGCCTTTTCCTTTTCCCCGGCTTGCGTATAATGATAGGCCAGATCAAAATACGCATCTTCCAGCTGCTCCCGGTACAACTCTTCCAGTATACCGGCAACTTTAAAGTGCATTTCTTTTTTCTCCGGGTCGCCAAGTTTTTCATAAAGCACCTCTTTCAGGCGATCGTGGGCAAAAATCATCTTCCCTTTTTCTGCCGGGTGCTGCTTTAATAACTGCATACGGAGGGCACGGTCAATAACCTCAATTACTTCTTCCTCTTTAGTATCACTTAAAAAAGATAATATCCTGATTTCAAATTCTCTTCCTATAACGGAGGCCATGGAAAGAAGCTTGATATCCCCTGAGTCCAGGGAAGAAAGCTGTTCCAAAAGTATATCCACCAGGCTGGATTTAATCTCCAGCGGGTCCACCTCTTCCCGGAATATAACCCAAATATCATTCTGTTTCCTTATAACCTGCTTTTCCAGCATTTGCTTAATGAATTCCCGGATAAACAGGGGATTGCCGCCTGTCTGCTCCAGGGCGATGGAAGCAATGTCTTCAATGTTTGCCGGTTTTTCTTTCAACATAAGGGAGATATATTCCTTTATCTCTTCCCGGGTAAAATCACCAAGCTCTATTCCTGCATATAAAACCCGATGTTTTCGGCTCTCTTCTGCAAGTAAGCGCATCCTGTCTTCTCTTGATTCTCCTGTTTTTCGGGAAACCAAAATAATAAGCACCGGGTAATCTCCAATACGTGCAGCCATTTCCCTTAACAGCTCAAACGTGCTTTCATCAGACCACTGCATATCTTCTAAAGCCAGGACCAGCGGTGCATTTATATAGCCCAGGGCAAAAAAGAATTTTGAAATTACCATATGAAAACGCCGGCTTTCCCTTTCCGGCTCCAGTTCCACAAGCGGGGGAATATCTTCTAAAAACTTCCCCGCCAAAGTACTGAAGCTGAACAAAACGCGGCCCAGGTCCCCAACAGCTTTCTGCACTTTTAGCATAATTTCTTTCTGCTGATCCAGGGGGTACCTGGTAAAGTAATTAAGGTAGTCGCTCAAAGCATCTTTAAACGGAACGTAGGGGCTTTTATCTCCCCCGGAAAGACCTTTTCCCTCTACAAAAACACCACGGTTTTCCAAAACAAAATCACGGAATTCTTCTACCAGGCGGCTTTTACCCGTGCCGGCTTCTCCTTCCACCATACAAATACCGCCCTCTCCCCGCCGCAGGCGGAAAAAAGCCTGTTTTAGCTGGTAAAGCTCCGTTTCACGCCCCACAAAATCTGTTCTTAAATTAATTTTCAGCTCCCTGTCGTCAACTCCCGGCAGGAAATCGTATTCTCCCCGGCGGTATCTATCCAGGTCTTCAAGGAGGACGGAAGCACTCTGGTACCTTTTTTCCGGTTCTTTCTCTAAAAGTTTTAATATTACTCTATCCAAAACCGGTGAGACTCCTGAGTTTAGGAAAGAAGGGTATTCGGGGACCCTGGCTATGTGCTGATGTATTATGGAAATCAAGTTGTCGCTGTAAAAGGGGACTTCTCCCGTTAAAAGCTGGTAAAATATAATCCCCAGCGAGTAAAGATCGCTACGTTCATCCACGTTTCTTTTAACCGCACCGCTCTGCTCCGGGGACATATAATAAAGAGTTCCTGCTATGCGTTCCGATTCCTGTATGGAGAATTCCTTTAACCGGGCCAGGCCAAAATCTATTACTTTTAGTTCCAGGGGATTTTCCTCCTGGAGGTATTCCCCTTTAACAATTACGTTTGCTGGTTTTAAGTCGCGGTGTATCACTCCTGCCTGGTGGATATCCCGTAGAGCCAGGGCTAACTGGTAGACAATCTCTACAGCCTTTTCTTCTTTTAGAAATACTTCCCTTTCCATTATTTTTTCCAGGCTTTCCCCTTCTACATATTCCACCGCGATATAACGGAAGCCTTCAGTTTCACCAATATCATAGATATCAACAACCCCGGAAGCCTCCGTGCGCGATATAGCAACGGTCTCATTTCGGAAACGAATCAGATCTTCATTCCGCTGTGAAGTTGCATGCTCTTTAAGTACCTTGAGAACAATACGGCGGTTTTGCTGCAAGTCGCGGGCCAGGTAAACCCGGCTCATTGTTCCTTCGCCTATCTTTTCTTCAATTTTATACCTCTTGTTTAACACTTGTTTAACCAGGTCCATTACATATCTTCCCCCTAAGCTGAGATTCCTGCCTTCTTCTAAAATAAGCCATCCGGCAACGGAATCACAAACCTTGTTCGAAAAACCACCGTAAGATCAACTGAAAAACCCGGGGGTAATTGCGCAGCTGATGACCGGCCCGGCCCAGAACATGAATTGTTTTAGGGTCTTCTGCCAGGCGGTACAAATGCCGCGCATGCTCTACCGGAATCCAGTCATCTTTTTCCCCGTGCGTTAAAAGAAGCGGGCGTGGTGATATACGCGATATACTGTTTTCCGGTCGAATGCTTAAAAATTCTTCTTTCCACTGTTCAGTATCAGGAGGGTAATCAGAATCCCGGAAAAAACCGCCAAACTCCATCCAGGCCAACACACCTTCCAGTCCAACCCTGTCAAATAAAAAATCAAAATTCCCGGGACATGCGCCGGTGGCCACAGCTTTTACACGGGAATCTTCGGAAGCTACTTCTACCGCTACAGCAGCACCGGCACTAAAAGATATCAATACCGCTCCGGGGAAACCAGCGCCCTCTCTTTCCCGGCACCAATCCAACACCGTTATTAAATCGGAGCTCCAGCCCTGGAGGTTTAAATTCCCCTGGCTCTCCCCGGTTCCCCGGAAATTAAAAAATACCACCCGGTAGCCCTTTCGGCTGAAAAAACGGGCCCACAAATGGTAACCTTTTTTGCGCCGGGCAGGTTTTGCATCTCCAGCCGGTATACCGTGGCAAAAAATTATATACGGTTTTTCTTGTAGGTTGTCCTGATACAAATCACGGGGAAGGTATAATTCACCATAAATATATATCCCCCCCGAATCAACGTAAAAAGTTTCAACCTCCGGCAGGCCAGCTTGTTTGTCCTTCATTTGTTTTCACCCACTCAAATAAAAGATTTAATAGATAAAATCGCCAATATTCTACTTTTTATCAACTCTTAATATTGGTACCAATTAATTTTAACATTAATTTATTACTGTCGCATGGTGAATCGCATTACTTGCCGCAGTTATTACCCAGGACGGGGTATACGATTTTGAGCCGGAAACCAAAAGGATGCGGTTGAAAGCTTTAAACCCGGGAATGACAGCGGAAATGGCCCAGGCTTTCTCCGGTTTTGCACTATTATATTAATGGGGAAGGAAATCCAAAGTATAGAACCACCCGAGGAAAAATTGTTACCTTCCTTGACCTTTTTTGTATCTACCTGAGTATTGATGTTGAATATGTTTGCTCCTCGAATAACGCCGATCTTTATTAACAAAGGTGTGTTATGCTTATCTCCCGGGTAAACAGACGTGACAGTTCCTGAGCTACTACTGTGCGGTGGCAGTAGTCGGGGTTTTTTTCGTAACATAACAGGCAAATAACTTCATGGGAGAATTTTTCCGCTACTTCCTGCAGCATATGACTCTGGTCCGCCAGGTGACGGCGATACTCCCGGAAAAACTGGTGGTAATCGCCTTCCCGGCGAACTTTTTGCCGCATTGCGGGAGGAGCTCCCAGTTCTTTCAGGTGGAGGTAGCCAATAGAGCAAGAAGCCAGATAATATTCCAGTTCCCTGCCAGAAAAACCTTTTTTCCGGCTAAAGGGATTTTCCCGGACATCCACCAGCAGGGTTATTTCATTTTCTTTTAAAAGATCCAGCAGTTCTAAAATCGATTTTCCTTCATATCCCAGTGTAAATACAATCAAGGCCAGCCCTTCTTTTCACCAAATTTTTATTATTAAAACTCGTATTAATAAAAGGGAAACCAGAGATAATTAAGCTGAGGCAAGTTTCTGGCCACCATAAACAACACAGAAATAACCAACAACAACCACATCCAAACCGGGCGCACATAAATATCCGAAAGGGATCGGTTTTTATCCAATACCATCCGGGTCATGGTTAACAGCGCATAAAACACTACCGGTAATATGGTGATTACCAGGGGGTTATAACGAAGGGCCAATAACAAGTTACCGCTTAACAGCTCACCTACCGCCCGGGTCCCGCCGCATGCGGGACAAAGCAGGCCGGTTACGGTATTTAAAGTACACTGGTGCAGTTGAACAAAACCTCTCAAATTATCATTTACTGCATATAATATTCCTACAGCCAGGGCTATTAATAAGAATAACAGCAAAAACACTTCTAAACTTTTTTCCCTGCTTTTTAAATTTATATCTTCCATATCGTTACCATTCACACCTTATCAAAAACTCCAGCAGGCACCCCTGCAGCTATTTTTTGTGTTTCTTCATTTCTCGAATAAATTCATCATAAAATTCTTTGAGAAATTCTTCGAGAAATTCAATACCAAAATGCATTACTAAAATAAATATAGTTATATCCAACAGTATGGCTGCCACCCCTAAAATAAGCCCGGCCAATGCGAATTTTTGATTCTGCCGTTTTCCAATTATTCCGCATACCAGGGCCACTATTCCAAAAAGGATACCGACAATAGGTATACAAAAAATAACTACTGATAATACAATACCCAATATACCAAACACCAGCGCTATAATACCCATGGTATTATTTTCTGTTTGCTGATATTCATCCAAGCTTTCCTGCCACTGCTGATCTTCCATATTATCTACCATTGTTTCTCCCTCTTGATAAAATAATTAGTTCCCACCGTGTAGCTTAATTACACCGGCGAAAAAGTTACCACTTCTAAATTAAAAGAAGCTTTCCATTGTTTATAATTCTTAACTTGTCCTTGTTATTCCTTCTTTATATCATATCTAAATATCAAATTTCTTCTTTTATGTGTCAGGGGACAGTTCCTTGTCAGCACCCGGCTCCCTGTCACTTCTTCGCCCACTGCCGCTGGATTATCCCCCTCCCGATTCCGATAATAGAGCTATCTATCTGTCTAATCGAAAGATTCGACCTTTCTCTAAATTCTACTATTATTTTCATCGTTTGCGCCCGCCAATCCAGGGCATAATCAATCACAAAAATTTAGCGTGTGTAAAAGAACCGTACCTTGACACACGAACAAAATGTTTTTTTGTGAAGGATTAATTTGTTTTGTATCGAAATATTTAAAGTATGATTTAACATTATTAAAGGTTAGCCCCCCGCTAAAGTTAAGCTGCAAGGTTAAGGGTGGCAAACATTAAGTTTCTCCAACTCCAAAAACAGGAGGTATAAATTAATGAGGAAGATCTACCTTACATCTCTGGCGCTTTTATTGGCCTTGATGCATCTTGCCTTTCTACAAGGCGGTACAGTTTACGCGCAGCAAGATCCACCTCCCGAAGAGTGCCTGTCGTGTTTTTCATGTTCTATTGTTGCATTGCCAATTATAGTAATTATGGTAATTATAGTAATTTTCCTAATAAATATTGCCTTACTGGTATGGGTTGCAAGAGATGCCAAGATCCGGGGTATGGATAACCCCGTTATCTGGATGCTGTTAGTTTTCTTTACCGGTTTTATTGGGCTTATTATTTACCTGCTGGCAAGAACCCAGGGCTACATTATTATCTGTGAAAACTGCAACAACAAAAAACTGGAGATACTTTCCAAATGTCCACACTGCGAAAAATAAACCGGCCTTTAATTATAATAATA
>PWGO01000126.1 GCA_003554525.1 Syntrophomonadaceae bacterium
CAGGGGGACGGTTCCATCGTCTTCCCTTCGGACCTCCGCTTCGCTCCGGTGACGCTCGAACCGTCCCCGCAGGCGCAGCATGCCTCTTAACTTACTTTTACTTGGCTTGAGTAGTTACGATTTTTTTAATATTACGCTCGAGGAAAAGGATGAAAGGAGTGAGGCGGTTGAACAGCCGGGTTTTAAACTGGCTTACCGGGGTTATTTCCGAGCCGGTTTTTACGCTGCAGGAGGTCTCCCGGGAAAAGCCGGTAGGCTGGGCCCTGGTAATATACCTGGCCGCAATTTTTCTGGTTTTACTCTCTTTTGGTATATCCCCTGCCCTGGTGATGTTTATGTGGCCGTTGCTGTTTATTGGCGGTTTTATTGTCCTGGGGGTACTATATCACCTGGCAGCCACCCTGCTGGGTGGCAGTGGGCCTTTTGCCGGTGGGTTGTCGGCCCTTGGTTTTTCCGCGTTTCTGTTTTTTTTAATCCCTCCCCTGCAGTTCCTGGCATCTGCAGCGGGACCGCCGGGCCGGATTTTTGCATTCCTGGCATATATGTTTGTTTTTCTCTGGATAATGGTATTGTACGTTATTGGAGTAAAAGAAAATTACCGGCTGCCGGTGGGCAGGAGCATAGTAGTAGTATTAACCCCGCTTTTTTTGGCGGGAGTTGCTGCCGTGTTGATGTTTTTGCTGGTGGTAGTTTTTACTGTTTTACTGGTAATGCTGATTTAAATGGGAGAAACGGCGCCTGCGGCGGCGGATCAGTAAAATGGCCCCTGTTATAGCAGCCAGCAAGGCCAGGGCGGGCCAGGCTACCAGGGGAAAGGTCCATATCTTGTTTATCCGGTTCCCGGCTTCCCGGTAGTCTTCCGGTATGACAGCAAGGTCGTTTTCTCCTTCCGGAAATGATGCGGCATAGCGGGCGGCTGCTTCCCATACTTTAAGCTCTTTTTCGCTTTCTTTATCGTGGTGCACTACAAGCTCGTGGAAGTCCTCTTCGGGGACGGGATTGCCCTCCCCGTCTTTGGGAATGATTTCCAAGCGGGGAAGCATATCTCCTACCATGGGTAAAAAAGAAAGGACATAGTAATCAGTTACCAGGTGGTACAGTTTTTCATCTCCTTTTTCTAAAGGACTGAAGTGTTCGTCAGCCGAGGATTGAGGCATTTCCTCCCCGGTATAAAGTTCTATGCTGGTTACTGTCGGGTTTTTTAAAAACAGTGCAGCCGGGAGGGGTTGGTCTACTACAGGCAGGGTAAACAGTACCGCATTGTTAGGGTTATAGTCATAGCGCAGACCTGAATACTGTAAAAAGAAAGTATCCCCGAATTGATCCTGCAAGAGAACGCCAAGTTCCAGAAGGTGCTGCAACTCTTCCCCGGTAAGGTAAGTGGAAACCACGGGAAAACCGGCGTAACCATCAAAGCCGTAACCCAGCCCACATGCTTCGGCAATTTCATAAAGGGAAATTTCGCCCCGGGTGGGGCCTTTTCGGGAGGGAATAATGCTTTTGCGAATAACCCCGTTGGCCTGCAGCGCTACATCCACCTTTTCGCCTGTTACCTCTTCGGTAGTTTGATACATGGCGTCGGTTACAAAATTCCCCGCGGGGGTTTCCTGCAGCGGAGGGTAGTGGGCAATTTTAAAGTCGGAATGTGCTACCGGGTGCAGCACTTTTTCAAAATCTCCGCCGGTAAATTCGTAAACCAGTTCATCCAGTTTATATTTATAATCCAGCACCATGTTTTCTACTTTTTCATCAGGAGGGAACCGGGAATCTATGGGTATTAGAAAAGGGCTTTCTTTTTCCCTTTCGGGCTGAATTTCGGTTTCCCGGCTAAAAGGAGATTCTTTTTCCCGGTTACGCACTGTTATTTCCCCATCATCCGGGTAGTAAGAAAGCTCCAGCAGACCCAGGTATTTCAGCAGGGAGCCCGCCTGGACAATAATGGTCTCATTTTTTCGCAGGGGCTCCTGGAGGGCGGTATGGCAATGCCCCCCCACGATTATATCCAGGTCTTCTACTTCTGCGGCCAGTTTTTTGTCTTCTTCGATACCTGAATGAGTCAGGGCTATTATAACGTCTACCCCTTCTTTTTTTAGCTGTTGAGTGTATTTTTTTGCGGTTTGTTCCTGGTTTTTAAATTCAATCTCCCCTGTATCGTAGGTAACGGATACGGCATCCCGCCCTATTAAACCAAAAGTTCCTATGGTAAGGCCATTTTCCAGTTCAAAAATTTCGGTGCTGCGCAGCAGGTTGTTTTTAGAGAGAGGGTGATCTCCTGGTGGTTTGGTATTGGAGGCTAAAACGGTGGTCTTTACATGCGCTTCGGGGTATCCTGCGGCCAGCAGGTAATCTGAAAGAACCTCCGGGCCGTAGTCGTATTCGTGGTTTCCAATGACTACGGCATCGTAACCGATCTTTTGCATGATATTTAATTCCGTGGCGTATCCCTCGGGGGCCAGCCAGCCAAAAGGCGAACCTCCCAGAAAATCTCCGCCGTTAAGCAAGAGAACCGGTTCACCTTTTTCTTTTTTGTTGCTCCGGATTTCTTTTACTGCGGAGGCCAGGCGTGAAAATCCCCCCAGGGTGCCGTCGTCTATGTGCGCTTCCCCGGTGTAATCCAGGGCAGGAGAGTGAGGTATAACCGCCGAGTGTTCGTCGTTAGTGTGCATGATAGTAAACTTTTTTGGGGTGGTGGGCTGTTCCTGCTGTGCCCCCGTTGAAAGCTCACTTCCTGCGCCCAAAAGCAGCAGTACTGCAGCTATAAGTGCCAGGCTTGCTGCCGTGGTTGCTGTCCTGCCGGTATAGTATTTAATTAATTCCATTATTTTATTAACTCCAGGTTTTATTAACTTCATATAATTATTCTTTTAATTATTCCTTTCAAAAATCATGATTTAACTTGCCGAGCTGAGCAAAGCATAATCGTAAGTTGTAATCATTATACATAATAAATACGGTTTTAGCAATTTAGATTTTATTGGGTGCCCGTGCTGCACAGGTACTTAATTATACTTTGCGTTTTAATTAGCCGTGAGTTTTCAAAAGTAAAAAGTTTGTAAACAGTGCAAACAATAAGTAAAGCCTGTCATTTATGGAAGGTTATATCTAATATATTAAAGAAGGGTAATAACCGAATAAAAATTAATGTAAGGAGGAAAGAAAAATGAAAAAAATTTTGGCATTGCTTTTTTCAGTGTTGTTTATGGCTGCCATGATGGGGGTAATGGGATGTAATGGTGAAGAGCCAATGGAGGAACCGGGACCTGGAGAAAACGGAGAGTTTGAAGAAAACGGAGAGATTGAGATGCCTGAGGACCCGAATGGTGAGGAATTAGAGATTGACCCAAAGGAAGATAAGGAAAATGAACAGTTTGAAGATCCTACCATGGACAAAGAAGAGGAGCCTATTAAAGACCCCGAGGTGGACGAAGAAGAACTAAAAGAGTTCTTTAAAGAATTTGAGGAGAAGCAAGAACCCATGGAAGAGCCGAAAGAGCCGGAAGTTCCCGAAGAGTTAAAAGAGATGGAAGAATAATAGCAGCTTAATCCCGTTATTAACAGGGGGGAAGGGAACTGCTTCCAGCCAGAAGTCATTCAAGAAGCAAGAAGCAAGAAGCAAGATACAAGAAGCAAGAAACAAGATACAAGAGAAAAGCCCCCCACCTTTTTGAGAGGTGAGAGGTGGGAAGTTAGAGGTGGGAAAAAGCCCCCCCCACCTTTAATTCCTCCCCCACCAGGGGGGAGGAAGATGTTTTGCACCAATGGGGGTGCTGCTTGACACTGAGGGGCAAAGCTACAATTTTTGGGTTATTTTGCGACAGGGGGACGGTTCCTTTGTCTGCCCTTCGGCCTTGCGCACAGCTAAAGGTGACGCTCGAACCGTCCCCG
>PWGO01000093.1 GCA_003554525.1 Syntrophomonadaceae bacterium
CCCGCCTCTAAGCGAAGCAAAAGCGGGAGTAGTTCACATAAAGAAACGGTGTAAAAGCTTAGAGAATAAAAATACTCCCCCACCTTTAATTCCTCTCCCACCAGAGGGGAGGAAGATGTTTCGTACCAATGTGGGTGTTGCTTGACACCGGGGGGTAAAGCTACAATTTTTGGGTTATTTTATACTTCCTTGCGCTTAGAGGCAGGAGAATTCTTGGCGATTTATTTAAAGCCCTGTCTCCACCAGTCGCTCGTTTAAAATCCTGCCGGGTATACGGCCTCTTTTAGCCACGGGTTTTCCATTAACCTCTTTTATGTCCATAGTCATATCTATTGCCGGGGCCCTGGAAATATAGCTACCTACGCCAAAAGCATCCGCCCCGGCTTGCGAAAGCAGGGCAATCCGCTCGGCAGTCATGCCGCCAGATACAAAAACCTGCACTTGCGAGTGCCCGGCCTGTTGCAGGCGCGCCTTGACTTCCCGCACCAGGCCAGCAGTAACTCCACCCCTTTCACTAGGTGTGTCCAGGCGTACACCGTCCAAGTTTTCTTTTAAAGCTTCCGCCACCCTTAAAGCTTCCTCCGCTTCGTCTTTAAAAGTATCCACCAGGATTATCCGCGGAGAATCCTGGTGCATTATTTCATCGTATTTTTCAGCTACCTTTACCGTATCTCCTGCCACCAAAAATACCGCGTGCGGGACGGTACCAACCGGTAGCCTGTCCTTTAACCTGGCTCCCAGAATACAGCTGCATCCATCAGCCCCACCTACCAGGGCCGCCCTCTCCATCACCGGGGCTACAGACGGGTGGACATGCCTGGCTCCAAAGCAAAAAACATTTTTCTCTCCGGCCGCTTCTTTACACTCCCGGGCAGCCGTAGCCCAGCCGCTGGAACTGGCCAGCATGCCCAGCAAAGTAGTTTCGTAAGCCCCAAACACCCCGTACGGGCCCTCTATGCGAAACACTACTTCTTTTTCCTGTATATATTCCCCCTCCGGTACAGTCCATACCTTCAGCTGACTGCTACCGTTAACTTTTCGAAGGAAATTTACCGCTTCTTCGACACCGGCCAATACTCCATTAGCAGTAGAAAATATTTCTGCCGACACCCCGGCTTCCAGTAAACCCAACGAGTTTAAAATTTCGCGAGTCCTTATAAAATAAATATCCGTAGTCAGGCCCCTGAGCACCTCTTCAGGGGTAGCGGAATTCAAGTACCTATCCGGCTCTACCTGGTATCCGTAAATTTCCTCTAGGGTTATAAGATCCCACTGCAAGAAAATAACCTCCTACCTCATTACTGGAAACTAACTTATAACTTTAACTCCCAGCGTATTTTCCATTTCCTTTAATGCAAACCGGTGGGCCTCTTCATCAAAGCTGGCTACAGTATCAGAACGCACCTCTACTTCATAGTTGAGCATCCTTGCTTCAGCTGCCGTATACAAAATACATATGTTGGTACAGGTGCCGGTCAATTCTATTCTTTCCACTCCTTTCTCACGGAGGGTAAGATCCAGGTCAGTGCCAAAAAAAGCGCTGAATCTCCTCTTGGGAATTATTCTTTCTCCTTTTTGAGGTTGCAGCTCTTCCACTATTTCCGCCCCTGCTTCCCCTGACAGGCAGTGGGGTGGAAACATATCAAACTCGGAATCATCGGGCAAATGGCTGTCACCAATAAATATTACCGGCTCATTGTTGCTGCGGTATTCTTCCAACCTTTTCTTTATCGTGGGTATTATCTTTTTACCCACCGGGCCAACACTTAAAGCTCCCTCCTCTTCAACAAAATCTTTTACCATGTCAATAACCAGAAGAGCTCTCTTCATCCTCTTCCCTCCTTCCAGGTGTAAAGGCTACACAATTGTTTTTAACTAAATTCCACAGAACAAGCAGAATTCCTTCAAAAAACAAAAAGATATAAACAAGGGATAAGTTTTATAAAAAAGTGACTACTCACAAGTGGGTAACCAGGCAAAATAGCAATTAGCTCTGTGGAAAAAGGAAATAAGTTCCCCTTAATGTTTGTAATAACATTTTGTGTTGCACAGAAATTTTGCTTTAGATTCAACACATCATAAATAAGGATATGCCCCTGTTTAAGGGGCATATCCTGCCACCCTTTTACTGTTGTTTCCTTTGGGAGAATATTTCTTCTGCCTTTTCCACGGCTACTCGGACCATGTTGCCACAGTCACGAGAAGAAACGCTTCCCCAGCCTTCTCTTTTTACAATGTCGTCAACCCCCAGCTCTTTGGCTATTTCATATTTAAGTGATTCCGACATTACGGGACGACGACGGGCCAAAAACATCACCCCTTTGTTATTCAGGGTGGCTTTTATATTTTTACCCCTGTGTTCTTTATGATGCGTGAAAATATAATCCCTGCTTTGATATTTATGTATTAAAAAAAAAAGAACCCCCACTACTGGTTCTTTTTTAGTAAGATACTATATCTAAATCATCTAAATCTTACTTTAAACCGGAAGCCACGCTGTCCATATTATCTTTTTTAAAGCTAAGCTTAACCGTCTCTGTCAAAACATCCGCATAGCTAAAAGAAAGCCGCTGGTAATAGTTGTTTTCGTCTACCCTTACTACAAAAATTGAGGGATAAGTGTTCTCCAGCACCCCTTCTTTTTCATAGGTTTTTCTACGGCCTCGGTTAGCTTTTAAGCTGATTTTTTCTCCCACATGCAGTTCCAGCTTTTTCCTGATCTCCAGCAATACATCTTTTGCCACTTGGTTTTACCACCTTTTATCAGGTATAGAACTCTAACTTGTATTCTATCATGGCAGATGTTAAACAGTCAATCAAAATTGACCAGGAATTTCTATAATAGAATACTAAAATTTGACCAAAAAAAGGTGGAAGCTTGCCATGACTGTTTATAGTGTCCTGACGTAAATTTTTTGAGCGTTTTCTCCTTCTTCTGCTGTCCAAATTACCACATACATGTTCCCTCCCACATCTCCTTCGTATTTTTCTTCTAATATTTCTTCGGTAATGGAAATATCAAACTCATATTCGTTTCCTTCAATACTTGAATCAACAGTTTCATAACCTTTTTCTTCTAAAAGATCTTTTATTTTAGTAACGTCATCAGTAGTAATTACTCTATTTACTACATAATCAAGTGGCTGAATATCTCCCGTACTAACCAGCTTGGGCTCTTTTTCAAAAACTTCTTCCAGGACCGAACTAAATTCTTCGTCCATGGTGATAATGCGATCTTCCATGGGAACTATTTCTTCTGCTTCCTCGTAAGGATTGTCTTCATCAACCTCCTCTTTATCCTCTTCTTTTGCAGCTTCTTGTTTACCATTAACTTCTTCCTGGTCATCATTTTCTTTTTCTCCGTTAACCTCCTCTTTCCTTACTTCCCCGTTAAGCGCTTCTTCCTCTTCTCCACAGCCGATAGCTCCCAGCATGAGAATTAAAACAACCGCCACAAAAAGTGTCCTGAACTTCCAGTGCTTAAAATCAAACATTACTTACAATACCCCCTCACTTAAAAAATAATAATCGGATTATTGCATTCTATAGTGAATAAATAAAACCTTTTATAAATTCAAAAAATATGCCTCTACTAAAACTGTCGTTTGCTGGCTTGATAAATTAATTGTTTCTACAATTCTTTTCTTTCCAAACCAAAACGCAGCGTATATATTATTTCCTTTATCTCTTCCCGGGAGGGCTTGTTATTTCCCCATAACACCATGGAACTAACTACTTCTGTAGCTATTCCGTAAAAAATCTTGGCATAGACAGTAGCATTTCCCGGCGCAATTTTACGGCTGTCAACAGCTTCCTGGAACACTGTCTCCATTGCCTTGAATATCTCCTCGCCGGTCTGGTAAAGAAACTGGTAAAGCTCGCTTTCCGTGATTATATAGGATTCCCTGCCCAGTAAAAGAAAAGCAAAACTTTTATTATCCCAGACGTAATCGACCTGGTGTTCCAGTATCGCCTGAAGTTTATCCCAGAGGGTAATACCTTCCTTGTTCAGCTGCTGCTCAGTCAATTGCTGATACCTGCGGGCTCCAACCTTGACCAGCTCTTTAAATAATTCATCTTTGCTCCGGTAATACTCATAAAGAGTTCCTTTTCCTACTTCTGCCATGTCTGCTATGTCCTTCATTTTGGTATTGTGGTATCCTTTCCGGCTAAACAACTCCGCAGCTGCATTTAAAATCTGTTCGGTTTTCAACTTTATCATCCTTTTCCATCCATTACTGTATTAGCTTTCTACTTGACTACTTTCAGAAACCGGTGTTTCTTCTGTGCCAAATATTTTCTTTCTTAACCACAGGCTCAAATCATTAAGCAGGCTGTACATTACGGGAACAAAAACCAGGGTTAGTAAAGTAGATACTAATAGACCCCCTATTACTACCGTGGCTATGGGAGCACCCATTTCCGCTCCGCTTCCTATTCCCAGCGCCAGAGGAAACATCCCTACTACCGTAGTGGAAGTAGTCATTAATACCGGGCGCAGCCGCCTTTTTCCTGCTATTAATATGGCCTCCATACGGTCATACCCCTGATTGCGGTACAACTGGTTGATATAATCCACCATGACTATACCGTTGTTAACTACTATTCCAGAGAGCATAATTATTCCCAGGAAGGCCATTACGCTTAAAGACCGGCCGGAAATCAACAGGGCAAGTATTACCCCTATCATGGTCTGAGGCAAGGTAAACATAATAATAAACGGATACATAAGCGATTCAAACTGTGCCGCCATTACCATAAAGACCAGGATTACCGCCAGCACCAGGATTACACTCATATCTCCAAATATTTCTTCCTGCTGCTCGTATTCACCGCCGTAATCCATAAAATAACCGGCTGGAAGCTCCAGATCCTCCAGTTCTTCCTGAATGTCCGCCATGGCAGGGCCCAGGTTGCGATCTACCAGTTGTGCAGTAACTTTACCGCTGCGGTCCCTGTCTTCCCGCTCAATGGCCCGCGGGGCTTCTTCCATTTCTGCGCTTCCCAGTTTTTCCAGGGGAACAAGCTCCCCGGCGGGGGTTTGCACCAGGAGGCTTTCTACCGCCGAGAGGTCCCACTCTGCCGGGTGCTCCATCTTTAAGTTAATGTCGTATTCTTCCCCGCCTTCCCGGTACAATGAAACCGTATCCCCGCTCAAGGCTGTATTTAAAAATGCTCCCAGTTGGTAAGCGGTTAGGCCATATGACTGCGCCAGTTCGCGGTCTAAATCTATATTTAGCCGGGTACGGGGCTCATCAAAGCTGGTAGCCACTTCCCGGGTTCCTTCCACCTTTTCTACTTCCCGGGCAATATTCTCAGTTATTCTTTCCAGCTCATCCAGCTCGTCACCCATTACATTTATTACTACCGGGGACTCTCCTGCGGGCCCCCCCGCTGCATCAAAAGTTTCCACGGAGATGTCTACGCCGGGAAGACGTGGGAGTTCCTGGCGTATTACCTCTACAACTTCGTTAGTGTGAAGATCCCTTTCCGCTTCGTCCACCAGCCTGAGGGTAAAGCGGGCTGATCCTCCTCCTATCATTATAGCATCCAGCCCTTCTGCCTCCCCCACACTGCTAAAAACTGTATCTATTTCCGCTATTTCTTCCAGTATTTTTTCCATCTCTTGCATTTCCCGGTCCACATGCTCCAGGGAAGTGCCGGCTGGAAAATCTAATACCACGTTGATCTCACCTGCATCTTCCGGGGGAAACAGGTCAGTGCCTACTACCCCGGTTAACAGTAGGGTAACTACCAGCAGGCCCAAAACCAGGACTACCAGCAGGCCTCTTTTACCCAGACTCCATTTCATTGCCCTTCCGTAAACTTCAGTCAAACCGGAAATCAACCTGTCTATTGCCCGGGGAATGGCGCTTTTCCTATGCCTGATATCGCGATCCGGGGGCAGGAATTTAACCGTCATAACCGGTATCAGGGCTATGGCTACAAAAAGGGAAGATACCAGGGCAAAAGTTACCGTCCATGCCAGCGGGGAGAAAATTATTTCCACCAGCCCCCCGGTAAAAACTACGGGGAAAAACACGGCAATACTGGTTATAGTAGCTGCAGTAATTGCGCCTGCTACTTCCTGGCTCCCCCTGACCCCGGCAGTTTTTGGACTTTTACCTTCTTCCCGCATGCGGAAAATATTTTCCAGGATCACCACGGCGTTGTCTACCATCATTCCAATTCCCAGGGCCAGCCCTCCCAGGGTAATAACGTTCAAGGAATAACCCTGGAAATAAATTAAAATAATCGCCCCTACCACGGATAAAGGTATGGCAATTCCAATAATAAGGGTAGACCTGAGGTTGCCCAGGAAAAACCACAAAACTATCATGGCCACTATAGCACCGGTCAGGCCTATATTAACCAGGTTATCCACGGCATCTTCTATATATTCACTCTGGTCCATGGCAATCTCAAAATTGACGTTTCCCGGCAGGTCTTCTTCCATGGCCTCCATCTGCTGTCTTAATCCACTGGCTACTTCTACGGTGTTGGCCCCGCTTTCCGATTGAATATTAAAAGAAACCATGGATTCCCCGTTCAGCCGGGTTAGCGGTTCTTGCTCCTGCCGCACGTCTTTAACTTCGGCGAAATCTTCAATCCGGACTACGCCGGCAGAAGTTTGACCTACAATAAGATTTTCTATTTCCCTTAAATCTTCAAATTCCCCGCTTATATTCAAAAGGTAATCCCTGTCGCCCTCGGTTACTTCGCCTCCGGTAGTGTCGAGGTTGGAAGCGGCCAGAGTCTCAGAAATTTCTTGAAGAGAAACCCCGAGGGAAGACAAACGATAGGGATCTATGGAGACTTCAATCTCCCTTTCAATCCCCCCTCCTACGCTTGCGCTGGCTACTCCTTCTACCCGCTCCAGCTGGCTCTGGACCCTGCCTTCCGCCAGTTCAGTCATCTCTTCCTGGCTTAAATCCCCACTAAGTCCTACCTGCATGATAGGCATCATATCGGGATCCATTTGAAAAGTCCTGGGATCGCCAACATCATCGGGAAGGCGGCCGGAAACCTGGTCAAGCACTTCCCTGGCATCCTGGGCGGCAAAATCCATATTGGTTCCCCAGTCAAATTCCATTACCACCACGCTCTGGTCGGGCTGGGAAGTTGAGGACATGGAATTTAGCCCGTCAACAGTTGACAGAGTTTCTTCCAGGGGACGCGTCACCATATTTTCCACTTCTTCAGGACCCGCACCTTCATAAGAGGTGGTTATCAAAAGGACCGGGAGTTCCATGTCGGGGAAAAGATCCAGGGGGGTTTCGCTAAAAGCAATAAATCCAACTACCAGGAGACCCAGCACTATCATCAAAACCAGTATTGGCCTTTTAATACCAAGTTCAGCTATGTTCAATTACTGTTCCCCCAGCCTGATCTGCTCGGTTTTTTCTACCTTATCCCCGGGCCCTACTTCCTCCAGGCCTTCAATTACTACCTGGTCGTCTTCTTCCAGGCCGGAGATTATTTCCACTTTGCCGTCCTGGCTTAACCCGGTATTCACTTCGCGGGTTTCCAGGATATTGTCTTCTACTACCAGGTAAACCTGGTACTTTTCCCCTTCCCGCATTAACGCCTGGCGGGGAACAGCCAACGCTTCCAGGCTGCTGGCTACAGTTATTTCAGCCCGGCAGTACATCCCGGAACGCAGCTTTTTGCTTACTTCCTCGTCTTCAAACATGATTTCCACCGGGTAAGAACTTCCGCCTTCAGGAGGAAGACTACCAATTTTTGATATTATTCCGTCAACCATACTTTCCTCCAGGGAAGGCACTTCCACTTTTACCCGGTCACCTTCTGCTATCCGGTTAACGTAGGTTTCCGGGACAGCAGCAGTGGCCTGCTTGATTGGGGCGTTAATTATTGCCGCCGGTTCGGCAGTGCCTACCAGTTGGCCCTCTTTAGCCTCCAAGAGCGCTACCTCCCCGCCTGCAGGAGAAGTTACCCGGGTTCGATCTACGGCACGTTCGGCCAGCTCAATTGCTGTTTCCGTCTGCTCTACCTGGGTGGAAAGAGCATCTATTTGCTCTTGCCTGGCTCCTTCTTGCACAGTATCCAGATAAGCTTCCGCGGATTTTAGCTGCTCCCTGGCATTCTCGTACTGCATTTCTACCTGCTCTATCTCCTGGTCGGAAACAAACCCTTCTTTATGAAGCTCTTCTACTCTTTCCAGCTCCCTCCGGGCCTGTTCTTTAGATTTTCTGGCCGTTTCCACTGTAGATTCCGCTTCAACAAGCTCCCCTTCCCGGGCTCCTTTTTTTGCTTCTTTTAGTTGTGCTTCCGCTCCCCTTTTGGCAGCTTGCGCTTCTTCCAGCTGAAGCCGGTAATCCCTGTCTTCCAGGGTGAAAAGCATCTGCCCGGGAGAGACCACATCTCCTTCTTCTACATGTACATGTTCTACTTTGCCGGACATTTCCGGTATTACTATACGTCGGTCGGTAGTTTCTATCTGCCCAATAATTGAAGTGGTTTCTTCCATATCTATTATATCGGGCACCTGCACCCCTACAAGTTCTTTCTCTTCTTTTTCTTCTTCATCCTCTTCTGAGGCTTCCCAGGAACTGGCTGCTGCCGCTGTTAATATCACCAATACTAGCGCCAGCGAAATTCCCCAGATTAATTTTTTTCTGCCTTTTTGATGGTTTTGAATGCTGTTTTTATCCGGCTGATTATAGGCCATAAAAAAACCCCCTACTGATAATGCAGCTCAATTTGATTGTTGGGTAAAGAGTCAGCCTAACCAGGGTGGGTTCTTTTTGCAACACCATAAAACGCATAATGTTAAAAAAAACCTGCTCCCAGGTTAATCTGCTGTTGCAGGAGCACCCCTGAAGCAACTACTAAAATCCCCCGGGACTCTGCTGGTTGGCGGGAGATCCTTCCATTTCATCCCCGGGCCCTGGCATTTCACCTTCTCTTTCTTCCATGCCTTCCATCCCCCCGGGTTCTCGTTCATCGGGAGCACCATTGACTGACTCTCTATCACCTGTATCAAACTCCACTACTACTCCTTCTTCCAGAAGCTTTAATTCCTGGGCTATCAGGTAAGCATCGCGTTCCACCTGCAGAAGTTCTCTTTCCACTTGATTTTTTTCCGTTAAAGCTTCCAGCACCTGGCGTGAAGTGTTCATGCCCAGTTCTTTTTGCAGCTCCTCTCCGCGCAGCATTTCTTTCTTTATGGAAAGCTCTTTTTGGGCTATTTCATAATCCCTCAGGACTTCTTTAAATGCATTTTTTTCTGCGTGCAGGGCTTTTTCCAGCTCCTTTTGCTTTTCTTCTTTATCAATCTTCGCTTCTTTTAAATCTATTTCTTTTATATCCGGCTCATTACTGAAATAATGCTTCTCTTTGGCCCAGTCCAGGTTATCTTGCGCAAATTCCACCTTTTTTCGGGACACCTCCATCTGGTGGCCGTTTTCCAGGGCCTTATCCAGTACTTCTTTGAATTCAAAATCCCCCCAAAAGCTTTCCAGGTTAAAAGCCACTTCATCTACCAGTTTTAACTCAGCATCCAGAGGATATCCGAGCATATCAAGATAATTCTTTTCCATATCCTGGCGCGCAGCATCCAGGGTCTTGTAAGTATTTTCTAATTGCATTTTTTCCATTTCCACCATTTCCACTGCCAGGGCAATGCTCTCTCCCACTTCCTTCTTCTTTTTCTCCTCTTCCAAAACTTTCTCCACGGTGTCCAAACCTTCTTTCAGGGTTTCCAGCTGCTTATCCAGGGAAAGCAGGCCCACGTAAACACCTTCTGAACTAAATTTTAGCTGCTGTCGCACCTGTTCCAGCTCCAGGTCAAGCAACTCTTTCTGCTGCTCAAGCTCCCTTACTCCTTCTTCTAAGTCTACAATACCGTCTTTTATTTCTCTCCTGCCCCGGGTTAGCTCCGGGAGCATGGCATCTATTTCCATCAATCTCTGGTAATTCTCCATATACTCATCCACCAGTTCCGGGTCAATTTCCTCTTCGTCATTATTGTTATCGTTATTGTTGTTGTTTTCTCCTCCCTCCAGCCACTCTTCTATTTCTTCAGGATCCAGATCTTCAAAGTCTTCGTAGTTAAACTGGTAGTCCCCGGGATCAAAATCTTCAGGCATTTCTTCTTCAATCTCTTTTTGCCTCTTTTCTAATTCTTCACGCTCTTCCCTCATCTCTTTTACCTCATCGTCTAATTCATCTCTTTCATCCTCGAGGTCTTCCAGTTGCTTTTCCGCGGTATCCTTGTTAAGCTTTAACTTCTCTATTCCCAGCTTAAACCTCTTTGCTTCCCTGCTTTCTTCCACCATCCGGTCGCGGGCTTCTCCCAGCCCTAGCTTAATTACTCCGTTTTCTTCTTTGTCACCATCGTTGTCGCTATTATTGTCATTTTCATTATCATTGTTATAAACGGCCTGGATACTTTTATATTCTTCTTTTTCGTAACTGGCGGGATTATCCGTTGAAGCCATGTTTACTCCCGTTTCACCCGGGGCAACTACTGATGTTTTCCCCGGGCCGGGACCGTAACTGTCTACCTCTTTTGCCAAAACACCACAGGACAGCAAAAATCCTGCCGCCAAAACAGTTATCATGCAGTGCATTTTTTTACTCATTAAAATCTCCCCTTCCATTATTCAAAAGAAATTCAAAAGAAATTCAAAAGAAATTCAAAAGACAAACTCTAAAAATGGTTGATGCCGGGCAATTACCTGAATTTTTAGTGTATTCGCGGGAACCGACCAGTCAGTCGGATCCCGCCAAAAAATAGTTTCCTTCAATTGTATTTACATTAGTTAAAATTTTAAAACAAACCAGGTCGCTTTTCAAGACCCAATTTGTATTAAACCCACATAATCTATAAGCATTAGCATTAGCATTAGCATTAGCATTAGCATTAGCGTACCACATTTTTAAAATAAAGCATCTACCATGATTCGTTAGTATAATAAACGTTTATAATAAATAATGGTAAGTACCACATTTTTAAAATAAAGCATCTACCATGATTCAGCGGGTGTATTTGTCGGCTACCTTGGAGGCCCCGTAGGATTCGGGTTTAATTCTGGCATCATAACCGCTTCCTATAACCATGCCCACCAACTCTTTTATTATTTCCCGGGTTTCTCCTTTTTCTCCTATATCCAGGTGTATTTCTATGTTCATTTCTTCAAAACCGCTGTTGGCCAGCTTGTTGGTCAGGCGGCTGGCTACTTCCAGGCTTAAAGAAGTTTCAAAGTACATCCTCTGGCGCAGGCTACCCATGTACTGTTTTTTCTGCTTTTGAAAATAATAACGTCCGCCTTTACCAATCCGGTGTATTATTATAGCCGTTACAAAGGTAACATTATCTCCCAGGTAAGCGTGAGAATCCGTACCAATAATTAACTTGTAAGCCCCTTCCGGGCTCTGGTTAATGTAATGGATTATATCTATAAAGGTGTCGTCAAAAGAAAGTTCTCCTCTGGAAGGGCTAAAAAAAGACATATTCTTCGCCTCAACTTTTTAAAACAGTTATTTAAACTGAAACTTACCCTTTTTCATTATAAATTAACCTGCTTAGCTTTGCAAACTCCTCTGCCGTAAGCTCTTCGGCTCTTTTCCCCGGATCAACTCCCACATATTTTACTGTTTCTTTTAATTCTTCCTTGCTTTTGCCAGCCAAAGGATGAAGTGCATTTACTATATTTTTTCTGCGCTTTGCAAAGGCTCTTTTAACCAGCTCAAAAAAATCTTTTTCAACTTCAGGATAATTTACAAACCCGCGAGGTTCCAAGGTTATTACCATGGAATCAACTTTGGGAGGGGGATAAAATACACTGCGGCTAACAACAAAGCCAGAGGTAACACTGGCAGAACAAGAACCGATTACCGTCAGGGCACCGTAATCAGGTGAACTAACCGGAGCGGTTAGCCTTTGAGCTACTTCTTTCTGCATCATAAGAACTGCTTTTTCCCAGGGGATTTCCCGGCTAAACAAGCGGTAAAGCAGGGAAGAAGTTATGTAATAAGGGAGGTTGGCTACTATTTTCACCGGCGGGAAATTTCCCCAATAAAAACAGCAGAGCTGGCTCAAGTTCACTTTCTGTACATCGGATTGAACCAGGCAGAGCCTCTCGTTGGTTCCCAGGAAATCGTTTAATATTTTTACCATACCGTGATCAATTTCTACAGCCAGTACTTTTGCCCCGCTGTCAACCAGGGGGCCAGTCAGGATGCCCGGTCCCGGACCTATTTCTATAATATAATCCTCTGGACCTGCACCAACTTCCTGCAGTATTTTATTTACTATGTTCCGGTCAATTAAAAAATTCTGGCCCCATTTTTTATGGCAGGCCAGGTTGTACGTTTGAAGTAGTTTTTTAATCTCCCGGGGAGAAGCAAGTTCTTTATTTTCCACAATAGAACCCACCCGTATAAAGGAGTTACACAAGGTTCAGATTAGCAAACCCGGGGAGCCAGGCCTGCATCAACCCGGCTGAATACCAAACAACCGGTTAACGTTCTGCAGGCAGGCTTCTTCCAGCTGCTGAAGATATATTTCCTTGACCTCAGCCACAGCATAATAGGTATGAGCCACGTAAGCCGGTTCATTCCTTTTACCCCGGCAAGGCTGGGGAGATAGAAAAGGAGCATCCGTTTCCAGCAGTATTCTTTCTTCCGGGGTAATCCTGGCTGCTTCCCTTAATTCGCCCGAGCGGGGATAAGTTACCGGCCCGGCAAAAGAGATATAAAAACCCATGCCCAAAACTTCCCTGGCAAACTCTGCGTTCCCGGAAAAACAGTGCATAATGCCTGCCACTTCGTGAGCTTTTTCTTCTCTAAGGATACGGAGGGTATCTTTATGAGCGTCACGGCAGTGAACAATTACCGGCAAATTAACTTTCCGGGCCAACCTTATATGCTCCCTGAACACTTCCTGCTGGATTTCACGCGGGGACTTATGCTTGAAGTAATCCAGCCCCGTCTCTCCAATAGCAATCACCCCGGGTGAACGTGAGATTTCTTCCAGGTGCTTTAAGTAATCATGCTCTACACTTTTTACATCGTGGGGGTGAATACCTGCCGCAGCCCACATCCAGGGATGTTCTTCAGCCAAATCCGCTGCTTTCCGGGAAGAAGACACAGAAATTCCTATAGTTATAATACCCTTAACCCTGTGATCACGGGCGCGTTCAAGCACTTCCGGCAAATCCTGGGCATAGTCGGGGAAGTCCAGGTGGGCGTGAGTATCAACCAGGCCAGGCATCAGGAAATCCTGCTCCCCGGTTTAATATTTCCATCTACGGTGGTTACTGCAAGGTTCCCCGATTCGTCTGAAGCGGCAAGCAGCATACCTTCTGAAAGCACCCCTTTTATCCTGGTAGGTTTTAAATTGGTAACTACCAGGACCTTTTTGTCTTTCAGTTCATCAGGAGTATAATGTTCCGCTACTCCTGCTACGAGCTGCCTGGTTTCTCCTTCCCCCAAAGAAACCTGCAGCTTCAACAGTTTGTCTGCATCTTTAATTCTTTCCACTTCTTTCACCAGCCCGGTTCTAATATCTACTTTCTTAAACTCCTCCATGGAGATTGTTTCTTGAACCTGCTGCTTGGTTCCCTCTTCTTCCTGGCCTCTGCCCCAGTCCAGTTCTTTATTGAGGTTCAAGCGAGGGTAAAGGTCTTCTTCCCTTTTTATTAACAAACCGGCGGGTATCTGGCCCCACCGGGCCAGGCTATCCCATCCCCACAGGTTGTGGTAATCATCCAGACCGATTTGCTTAAATATATTCCCCGGCATTCGCGGCATGTAAGGCTGCAAAAGCACTCCAATAAAACGGATGCCTTCCAGCAGGTTGTACATAACCGTACCCAGGCGAGTGTTTTCCCCCTGCCTGGCCAAATCCCAGGGCGCATTGTGATCAATGTATCGGTTACACAAGCGTATTAACTCCCACAGCTCGGCAAGCGCGTTGCTTATTTGCAACTGGTCCATGGCTTTCTCCATCTTTACCGGGGTCTGCAGGGCCAGTTCCTGAAGCTGTTTATCCATCTCCGCAAAATCTCCTGCAGGCTCGGGTATGCTTCCATTAAAATACCTTTCCACCATGGTTAAAGTGCGACTTACCAGGTTACCCAGATCATTGGCCAGGTCCGAATTTATCCTTTTAACCAGGGCTTCGAGTTTAAATACCCCGTCCGCCCCAAAGGGAATTTCCCTCAACAGGTAATACCGGATGGCATCGGAGCCGTAGCGGTTAATCAATACGCGGGGGTCTACCACATTACCTTTTGATTTGGACATCTTCCCTTCCTCCAGGGTAAGCCAACCATGCCCAAAAACTTTCTTGGGCAGGGGAAGCCCCAGGGCCATTAAAAATATGGGCCAGTATATGGCATGAAAACGCACAATTTCCTTGGCCATTAAATGTACGTCAGCAGGCCAGAATTTTTGAAATTTCTGGTCATCATCAGTAAGGTACCCCAGTGCGGTAATATAATTGCTTAAAGCATCCAGCCATACGTAAATTACATGTTCCTGGTCAAAAGGAACCCTTATTCCCCAGTCAAAGGTGGTCCGTGAGATGCACAGGTCTTCCAGGCCGGGCTCCAGGAAATTATTTATCATTTCGTTTTTGCGGGAGGGCGGTTGAATAAATTCCGGGTTTTCATCAATATGCCGGCGAAGTTTGTCGGCGTATTTTGACATACGGAAAAAGTAACTCTCTTCGGCTAACATTTCCACTTCCCTTCCGCAGTCCGGGCAATTACCTTCTTCCAGCTGACGTTCCAGCCAGAACGATTCGCAGGGAGTGCAATACCATCCTTCGTACTTGCTCTTGTAGATATCCCCCTGTTCGTAAAAGCGGTTAAATATTTTCTGTACTGTGGTTTTATGCCTTTCTTCGGTAGTGCGTATAAAGTCGCTGTAACCTATATCAAGCTCCCCCCAGAGCTCCTTTATCCACTCTACTATTTCATCCACGTGCTGCCGGGGGGATTTACCTGCTTTTTCCGCCTGCCTCTGTATTTTTTGGCCATGCTCATCTGTTCCGGTTAAAAACCAGACTTCATGGCCGGAGAGTTTTTTAAAACGGGCCATGGCATCAGCAGCCACCGTAGTATAAGAATGCCCTATATGAAGTTTATCGCTGGGATAATAAATTGGTGTAGTTATGTAAAACTTTTTTGAAGACAAGGCGGCTTCCCCCTTTTATTTAACTTCTTATTTATTATAGTATAATTAAATAAATAAATTATATCAAATAGAAAGCTGGAGTCAAGAAGGCCCTGACAGCGCCCCTGCACGCCTTATGGTTTCATAAAAATCAATATTCTATGAAAAGATTACTGTTTTGGAAAAAAAATGGTTGATGATCATGGGAATTACTGGTATAATAGAATCAAAATCTTGTCGAAAACTGTAGAAAAGGAGGAAGAGTTGTGAAGTCCACAGGAATAGTACGCAAAGTTGATGAACTGGGAAGGGTGGTAATTCCAATTGAATTACGTCGCACCCTGGGAATCGAAGTAAAGGACGCACTGGAGATTTACGTTGACGGGGAAAAAATCATCCTCAAGAAGTACGAACCGGCATGTATTTTTTGCGGCAACGCAGACAACGTAAAGCTCTACATGGGCAGAAACATCTGCAGAGAATGCATAGAAAAAATGGCTGAATAATTTATTCAGCCCGGTGGGAGTTGCTGGTCCTTTACTTCCAGCAAAAGGGAGTAAACCTTGCTCCTGCTGATTCCTTTAAGCAGGGAAACCGACTTTGCTGCCTGGGTAGGAGCTATACCCGCGGCAATCAGTTTCCGTAAGTCTTCTTTTATCAAGGCCTCTTCAGGGGAAGGGGTAGAAGTATTTCCTTGAGGACCCCGGGGAGATAATACCAGAACGTATTCTCCCCGGGGTTTATTATTGTTTAAATCCTTCAGGTGATCGGAAGCCAGGCCCCGGGTAACTTGCTCGTAATGTTTGGTTACTTCTTTAACCAGGGCAAGGGGTCTGTTTGGCATATACTTTTCCATTTCTGTTAAGGTTTTTTTCAAGCGGTGTGGAGTTTCAAAAAGCACAGTTGTTTCATCACAGCGAGCCAACTCTTGGAGCTCTTTTTTTCTTTTTTTACCCGAACTGCTTAAAAAACCCCGAAATAAAAAACGTCCCCCGCCGTAACCGGAAACGCTCAAGGCAGCGGTAACTGCCGAAGGTCCCGGGATTACTTTTACTTTTAGATCTTCATCCAGCACCCTGCCTACAAGTTCACTTCCCGGGTCTGACATTCCTGGCATTCCCGCGTCGGTAATCAAGGCCAGCCTGTAACCGCTTTTTAGATATTCCACAATTTCTTCCCGTCTCCGGAAAGCGCTGTGTCGATGGTAGCTGAGCACTTCTACGGGAAATATTTCATAGTAATTCAGAAGCTTTAAGCTATGCCTCGTATCTTCACACACTACTATTTCCATTTCTCTAAGATAATGCAAGGCCCTGAAGCTGATATCGTTCAAATTTCCAATGGGAGTGCCGCAAACGTACAAAACCCCTTTTTCTACCGGTTCACCGCTTCCTTTATCTCCG